>JAOPVD010000042.1 GCA_025966295.1 Frankiales bacterium
CCTGGAGCACACCCATCTCGTCGGCCAGGGTCGGCTGGTAGCCGACGGCGCTCGGCATGCGGCCGAGCAGCGTCGAGACCTCGGAGCCGGCCTGGGTGAAGCGGAAGATGTTGTCGATGAACAGCAGTACGTCCTGCTTCTGCACGTCGCGGAAGTACTCCGCCATCGTCAGGGCGGACAGCGCGACCCGCAGGCGGGTGCCCGGCGGCTCGTCCATCTGGCCGAAGACGAGCGCGGTGTCGTTGATGACGCCGGACTCGGTCATCTCACCGAACAGGTCGTTGCCCTCGCGGGTGCGCTCGCCGACCCCGGCGAACACCGAGACGCCGGAGAACTCCTTGGCGACGCGGTAGATCATCTCCTGGATGATGACGGTCTTGCCGACACCGGCACCGCCGAACAGGCCGATCTTGCCGCCGGACACGTACGGCGCGAGCAGGTCGATGACCTTGATGCCGGTGGTGAACATCTCGGTCTTGTTCTCGAGCTGGTCGAACGCCGGCGACGGGCGGTGGATGGGCCAGCGGGTCGTGATGTTCAGCGACTCCTCCGACACGTCCATCGGCTTGCCGAGGGCGTTGAACACGTGCCCCTTGGTGACGTCGCCGACGGGCACCGAGATGGAGGCGCCGGTGTCCTGGACGGGCGCGCCGCGAACCAGGCCGTCGGTCGGCTGCATCGCGATGGCCCGCACCAGGTTGTCGCCGATGTGCTGCGCGACCTCCAGTGTCAGGGTGAAGGTCTCACCGCCCATCGTGCGGTCCACGTGCAGCGCGTTGTAGATCTCGGGCATCTCGTCGGGAGCGAACTCCACGTCGACGACAGGGCCGATGACGCGGGCGACTCGGCCGACGCCACCCGGCGTGGCCTCCGGGGTGCCCGTCTCGTCTGCGGTGATGGTCATTGCGGTCACTCACTCCCTGCCGAGGCGAGCGCGCTAGCGCCGCCAACGATCTCGCTGATCTCTTGGGTGATCTCGGCCTGACGGGCCGCGTTCGCCGCTCGGGTGAGCGACTTGATGAGGTCTTCTGCGTTGTCCGTGGCGGCCTTCATGGCGCGCCGACGGGAGGCCGACTCCGAGGCCGCGGCGGCGAGCAGGGCCGCGAACACCCGGGTCTCGACGTAGCGCGGCAGCAGCGCGTCGAGCAGCGCGTCCGGGCTGGGCTCGAACTCGTACAGCGGCAGCGGGCCGTCCGGCGGGGGGGCGTCGGACTCCTCGACGACCAGCGGCAGGACGCGCGCGGCGACCGGCCGCTGGGTGAGCGCCGAGACGTACTCGGTGAACACGATGTGGATCTCGTCGACGCCGCCCTCGTCGGTGGGCTTCACGAACGCCTCGATGAGGGTGTCCGCGACCTGCTTGGCGTCGGCGTAGGTCGGCTTCTCGGAGAAGCCGCTCCAGCTGTCCTCGACCGGGCGGTTGCGGAAGCGGTAGAAGCCCACCGCCTTGCGACCGACCACGTAGGCGACCGGCTCCTTGCCCTCGCCGCGCAGCAGCTCGCCGAGCGCCTCGGCCTGCTTGAGCGCGTTGGAGCTGTAGCCGCCGGCCAGGCCGCGGTCGCTGGCGATCACCAGGACGGCCGCCCGCCGGGGGTTGGGCTTCTCGTTGACCAGCGGGTGGTCGATGGTCGACTGCGACGCCAGCGCGGAGAGCACCCGGGTGATCTCGCGCTCGTACGGGCGCGCAGCGTTGACCGCCTGCTGCGCCTTCGCGATGCGCGAGGCGGCGATGAGCTCCATCGCCTTGGTGATCTTCTTCGTCGACTGCATCGCCCGGATGCGGCGGCGGTAGACGCTGAGCTGAGCACCCATGGCTAGTGCGCGCCGCGTGCCGGGGCGGGCCGGTGGACCGTGATCTTCTCCTGGCCCTGCGCGCCCTTCTCCATGGCCTCGACCGGCTCGTCCTTGATCAGCGGCGTGCCGTCGCTGATCTGGAACTGCTGGGTGAACTCCTCGACCGCCTTCTTCAGCTGCTCGATCGTGTCGTCCGCGAGCTTGCCGGTCTGCACGATGGCGTCGTAGATGCCGGGGTGGGAACGGCCGATGAACTCCAGCAGCTCGACCTCGAAGCGGCGGACGTCAGCGACCGGGACGATGTCGACGTAACCGTTGGTCCCGGTCCAGATCGAGACGACCTGCTTCTCCACCGGGTACGGCGAGAACTGGCCCTGCTTGAGCAGCTCGACCAGGCGCTGGCCGCGCTCGAGCTGCGCTTTGGAGGCCTTGTCCAGGTCGGAGGCGAAGGCCGAGAAGGCCTCCAGCTCGCGGAACTGTGCCAGGTCGAGGCGCAGCCGGCCGGAGACCTGCTTCATGGCCTTGATCTGGGCGTTGCCGCCGACGCGGGACACCGAGATGCCGACGTTGATGGCCGGGCGCACACCGGAGTTGAACAGGTCGGACTGCAGGAAGATCTGACCGTCGGTGATGGAGATGACGTTGGTCGGGATGAACGCCGAGACGTCGTTGCCCTTGGTCTCGACGATCGGCAGGCCGGTCATCGAGCCGCCGCCGAGCTCGTCGGACAGCTTGGCGCAGCGCTCCAGCAGCCGGGAGTGCAGGTAGAACACGTCGCCGGGGTAGGCCTCGCGGCCCGGCGGCCGCCGCAGCAGCAGCGAGATGGCGCGGTAGGCGTCGGCCTGCTTGGACAGGTCGTCGAAGACGATGAGCACGTGCTGGCCCTGGTACATCCAGTGCTGGCCGATGGCCGAGCCGGTGTACGGGGCGAGGTACTTCAGGCCGGCCGGCTGCGAGGCCGGGGCGGCGACGACGGTCGTGTACTCGAGCGCGCCGGACTCCTCCAGGCGGGCGACGAGCTCACTGATCGTCGAGCCCTTCTGGCCGATGGCGACGTAGATGCACTTGACCTGCTTCTTCGGGTCGCCGCTCTTCCAGTTCTCGCGCTGGTTGATGATCGCGTCGAGCGCCACCGCGGTCTTGCCGGTCTGGCGGTCACCGATGATCAGCTGGCGCTGGCCGCGGCCGACGGGCGTCATCGCGTCGATGGCCTTGATGCCGGTCTGCAGCGGCTCGGTGACCGGCTGGCGCTGCACGACGGTGGGCGCCTGCAGCTCCAGGATGCGACGGCCCTCGCTGACGATCTCGCCCTTGCCGTCGAGCGGGTTGCCGAGCGGGTCGACGACCCGGCCCAGGTAGCCGTCGCCCACGGGGACGGACAGGACCTCGCCGGTGCGGCGGACCTCCTGGCCCTCCTCGATGTGGGCGGCGTCGCCCAGGATGACGCAGCCGATCTCGCGCTCGTCGAGGTTCAGCGCGAGACCCAGCAGGCCGCCCTCGAACTCGAGCAGCTCGTTGGTCATCGCGGCCTGCAGGCCCTCGACGCGGGCGATGCCGTCACCGGTCTCGAGGACCCGTCCGACCTCCTCGCGCGTGGTCTCCGGCGTGTACGACGAGACGTACTTCTCGATCGCGTCGCGGATCTCCTCGGGCCGGATGCTGAGCTCCGTCATGACCCCTGCTCTCTTCTTCGGTACGGCGGGAATGCTGCGTCTGTGTTCAGTGTGCGAAAACGCGGGTGGCGCTACCTGCTGAGGCGGCGGCGGGCCTCGGCCAGCCGGTGCCGGGTGGAGCCGTCGATGACCTCGTCGCCGACGTGCACGACGATGCCGCCGAGCACGCCCGGGTCGACCTCGGTCTGCAGCTGGACCGCGCGACCGAGCTGCCGGCTCAGCGAGGCGGCGAGCCGCTCGCGCTGGCCGTCGTCGAGCGGCACCGCGGTGGTCACGGTCGCCAGCGTCCGCTGGCGGACGTCGGCTGCCAGCGCGGCGTAGTCCTCGAGACCGTCCTCGAGGGTCCGGCCGCGCGGGTCCACCACGAGCGCCTGCACGATGCGCTTGGTGGCGTCCTGCACCTTGCCGTCGAGCAGGCCGTCGATCAGGGCCTGCTTGCGCTCGGCGTCGAGGCCGCGGTCGGTGAGGACCGCGCGGAGCGCCGGCTCACGGGCGACCGTGCGGGCGAACCGGAACAGCTCGTCCTCGACCTGGTCGAGCGAGCCGTTCGCTTCCGCGACGAGGAACACCGCGGTGACGGCGAGGACCTCGAGCGCGTCGACCAGGTCGCGCGCCGAGCTCCAGCGCTTGGCCACGGCCTCCTTCAGGAGGCCCAGGCCGGTCGGGTCGAGCTGGCTGCCGAACAGCCCGTCGACCAGCTGCGCCTTGGCCTGGGGCGCGAGCGACGGGTCGCCGAGCGTCCGCCGGAGGCTGCCCTCCCGGTCGAGCAGCCGAACGACCGAGAACAGCCCCTCCGCCACGCTGCCGAGAGCGGCAGCGTCGGGGAGCTCACCCCGGAGCGCGGTGAGGCGCTGCCGGAGCGAGGCGAGGGCGTCGCGGCTGGCTCCCTGCATCAGGAGGCCGTCCCGCTGGGCTCGCCCTGCTCCAGCTCGGCGAGGAACCGGTCGACGACGCGGCGCTGACGATCCTCGTCGGCGAGGGACTCACCGACGACGCGCTCGGCCAGCTCGACCGCGAGGCGGCCGATCTCGCCGCGCAGCTGGGTGACGACCTGCTGCCGCTCGGCCGCGAGCTGCTCCTCGCCGCGAGCCATGATCCGGGCCGCGGTCTCCCGCGCCTCGGCCGTCAGCTCGTCGACGATCTGCTTGCCCTGCTCGCGTGCCTCGTCGCGGATCCGCGCCGCCTCGGCGCGGGCCTCGGCGAGCTGAGCCTTGTACTGCTCGAGAGCAGCGTTCGCCTCGGCCTGGGCCTCCTCGGCGCGCTTGATGCCGCCTTCGATGGCCGCAGCCCGGTCGGCGTAGGCCTTCTCGAACACCGGGAAGACCTTGGCGCGCAGGAACAGGAACAGCAGGACGAAGGCGACGAGGCCGACGATGATCTCAGCCGTGTGCGGCTTGAGAGGACTCGGCTCCGCCGCGCCCGCGGCGAGAACCGCGGTCGTGAGAGCTCCGGTGGCGAGCACCTCGCCTACTTGAGGGCGAAGGCGAGACCGATGCCGATGATGGCGAGGGCCTCAGCGAGGGCGAAGCCGAGGATGGCGATGCTCTGCAGCATGCCGCGCGACTCGGGCTGGCGGGCGACGCCGCTGATGTACGCGGCGAAGATCAGGCCGATGCCGACGCCAGGACCGATGGCGGCGAGGCCGTAACCGATCATGTTCAGGCTGCCGTTCACGGTGCCATTCATTGCTGTCCCTTTCGGAGGAGGTCGTACGGAGATCTGCGGAGACGGGCTAGTGCTCGTCCGCCAGTGCGCCGCCGATGTACAGGGCGGTGAGAAGGGTGAAGACGTAGGCCTGCAGCAGCTGCACGAAGCCCTCAAAGAAGGTGAGGACGATGCTGCCGAAGATCGAGACGGAGCCGGCCACGATGCCGACGGCACCGCCGTAGTCCACCAGCAGGTACTCACCGCCGAGCACGAACAGCAGCAGCACCAGGTGGCCCGCGAACATGTTGAAGGTCAGTCGCAGGGTGAGCGTCAGCGGCCGCACGATCACGGTCGAGAAGAACTCGATCGGCGCCAGCAGGATGTAGACCGGCCACGGGATCCCGGCCGGGAACATCATGTCCTTGAAGTACTTCACGAAGCCGTGCTTCTTGATGCCGAGGTAGAGGTAGATGACCCAGGCGATGACGGCGAGCACCAGCGGGAACGCGATCCGGGACGACGCCGGGAACTGCACCAGAGGGATGATCCCGGCGATGTTCATGACCGCGATGAAGCTGAACAGCGTCGCGAGGTAGGGCACGAAGCGCATGCCGTCGCGGTGGCCGATCGCGTCCAGGGCGATGTCGTTGCGCACGAAGCCGTAGAGCGACTCGCCGGCGAACTGGCCCTTGCTCGGGACCACCGAGGCCCGCCGGGCGGCGAGGTAGAACAGCACGCCCACGAGCAGGGCCGCGACGATGACGATGAGGATCGGCTTCGTGAACCATGAGTCGGGGCTGAAGATGCCCGGGAACTCGAAGTCCTTCGGACCGGGGCTGACAAAGCCGTCGCCCTCAGCCGAGGCGGCGAGCAGGATGCTCACGTCGTCCCTTCAGGTCGGGTGGAGGCCTTGATCACCGGAGACACAGCACCAGGCCGACCCGGCGGCGATCACGACCTACCATAGCGAAACCAGATCCCGTACAGCGCGGTGGCCGTCCCGAGCAGCAGGCCGACCATGACGAAGACCTGATTGTTGAGCCAGGCGCTCAGCAGGTAGCCGATGCCGCCCCAGACGATGACGCCCGAGATCAGCAGCCCGGAGGCCGCCCAGGCGTCGTTCTGGGCCTTCCTGTCTGCGCTGCGGGCGGCTTCGCGCTCCGCGGGATCAGCGGGGTGCGAGGCACTGCCCTCAGCACGATGTCCCCGCTCATCAGGCTGCTCTGGCGAGCCGCTCGACGGGTCTGAGGACATCACTGTGCAGCCTAGCGGAGGGGTTGTGACGGGCTGCGGCGGGGTGTCATACGTCGAGCGTAGGCCGGTGCCGCCGGCTCAGCCCGAGCACCACCTGCGTGTTGGTCCAGACCAGCGCGCAACCGATGACGGTCAGGCCCACCACCGTGGTGTCGACCCCCTCCGCCTCCGACGCGACCGCGTAGACCGCCACGCCCAGCAGGATCCGCAGCACGTAGGTCATCAGCAGCACCAGGAACGCCAGCGCGGACCGGCCGCCCCGGCCGTCGCCGGCCACCACGAACGGCAGTGAGCCGGCGCCGAAGAACACCAGCACCAGGGCGGCCCCGAGCAGCGCTGACAGCGGCCCGTGCGCCCCGACCGCCACCCACGCCACCAGGACGGCGACCAGCCCGGCGAGAGCGGTGGCCAGGGCCGCCGTGCGGTTGCGGTGGGCGAGCATCAGGAGGCCCCGCTGCGGGCCGCCCGCAGCCGCGGCAGCGCCAGCACGATGAGCGCCAGCACCGCCAGCGTGGCGGCCACCCCGAACACCATCAGGGCGCCGGCCAGGGAGACCGCGACGCCGCTGAAGGCCAGCAGGGCGGTCCAGAAGTACATGATCAGCACCGCCCGGGTGTGGCTGTGGCCGATCTCGAGCAGCCGGTGGTGCAGGTGCATCTTGTCCGGCGAGAACGGGCTCCGGCCGGCTCTGGTGCGGCGTACCACCGCCAGCAGCAGGTCGATGAACGGCACCGCCAGGACGGCCAGCGGCAGCAGCAGCGGGAGCAGCACCGGGAAGGCGGCCTTGGCCGGCAGGTTGGCGTAGTTGAACTGGCCCAGCAGCGAGGTGACGGACGCGCTCAGCATGAGCCCGATGAGCATCGAGCCGGAGTCGCCCATGAAGATCCGGGCCGGGTTGAAGTTGTGCGGCAAAAAGCCCAGGCAGGCGCCGGCCAGCACCACTGCGATGAGGGTCGGGGCGCTGATCCGCTCCTGCGCGACCCCGAAGGTGACCCGGCCGCTGGCGAGGGAGTAGGAGAAGGCGAACAGCGCCAGCGCCGCGATCGCGCCGACGCCGGCCAGCAGGCCGTCCAGGCCGTCGATGAAGTTCACCGCGTTGACGGTCAGCAGCACCAGGCCGACGGTGAGCGGGACGCCCTCCGGCCCCAGCGACACCTGGCCGACACCGGGCAGCGTGATGGTCAGCAGCTGCAGGCCGAGCAGCACCATGATGCCGGCCGCCACGGTCTGGCCGGCCAGCTTGGTGATGGCGTCGAGCTGCCAGCGGTCGTCGACGAAGCCGAGCAGCGTGATGACGCCACCGGCGATGACCACCGACTGCACGTCGGAGTACTTGAAGATGGCGCTCAGCGCGGGCAGCGAGTGCGCGACGGCGAAGGCCGCGCAGACCCCGCCGTACATCGCCAGGCCACCGAGGCGGGGGGTCGGGATGGCGTGCACGTCGCGGTCACGCGGCTGCGCCATGGCGCCGATCCAGACCGCGAACCTGCGGGCCAGCGGCGTCAGCAGCCAGGTCACCCCAGCGGCCACGCACAGGACCAGCAGGTACTCGCGCACGGGGGGACGCTAGCGGGGGTACGCCGGGTGCGCCGTCACCAGGGCGTCCACACCGCGCCGGATCTCCTCGGCCGCGCTGCCGTCCTCGTCGCGGACCGCGCGCCCGATCAGGCCCGCGATCTCCTTCATGTCGCCCTCGGACATCCCCTGGGTGGTCACCGAGGGGGTGCCGACCCGGATGCCGGAGGCGACCGACGGCGGCTGCGGGTCGTACGGGATGGCGTTCTTGTTGAGCACGATGCCGGCGGCGGCGCAGCGCGCCTCGGCCTGCTGGCCGGTCACGCCGATGCCCTGCAGGTCCAGCAGCGACAGGTGGGTGTCGGTGCCGCCGGTGACCGGGCGCATCCCCTCGCCCGCGAGGGCGTCGGTGAGGGCCTGGCTGTTGGAGATGACCTGCCGGGTGTAGGCCTGGTACTCGGGGGTGGCGGCCTCCTTGAGGGCCACCGCCTTCGCGGCCACCGCGTGCATCAGCGGGCCGCCCTGCATCATCGGGAACACCGCCTTGTCCAGCTTGGCAGCGTGCTCGGCCTTGCAGACGAACATGCCGCCGCGGGGACCACGCAGCACCTTGTGGGTGGTGAAGGTGACGACGTCGGCGTACGGCACCGGGCTGGGGATCGCGCCGCCGGCGACCAGACCGATGAAGTGGGCAGCGTCGATCATGAGGATCGCGCCGACCTCGTCGGCGATCTCGCGGAAGGCCTTGAAGTCGATGAGGCGCGGGATGGCCGAGCCACCAGCGATGATCATCTTCGGCTTGTGCTCACGGGCCAGGTCGCGGGCCTGGTCGTAGTCGATGTCCTCGGTGTCCTTGGCGACGCCGTAGTGCACGGCGTTGAACCACTTGCCGCTGAAGCTCACCTTGGTGCCGTGCGTGAGGTGCCCGCCGTGCGGCAGCGACATCGCGAGCACCGTGTCGCCGGGCTGCAGGAAGGCGCCGTACACGGCGATGTTGGCGCTGGCGCCGGAGTGCGGCTGCAGGTTGGCGTGGTCGGC
>JAOPVD010000263.1 GCA_025966295.1 Frankiales bacterium
GCTCCAGCCGGACCAGGACCGCCACGACGGTCAGGCACAGCACCGCGGCCACCACGACGTGCACGGCCGGGGTGAGGACCAGGTCCAGCCCGAGCGCCGGCGAGACCAGGTGCGCCGGCGACGGCCGGGTCAGGCCGTCCGCGCCGCCGAACACGTCCGGGTAGCCGAGCACGGCGCGGTGCACCAGCCAGGCCAGTGCCCAGGTGGCCAGCGCCAGGTAGGCGCCCTCCAGCCTGGAGGCACCCAGCGCCACCGCGTAGCCGAGCAGGCCGGCGACGAGAACGCTTGCCGCACAGGCGATCCCAAGCGGCCAGCCCTCGCCGCCGGGGCCGAGCAGCGCGGTGCCGTAGGCGCCGACCGCGACGAACGCGCCCTGGCCCAGCACCGGCATTCCGGCGTACGAGACCGCGAGCCCCAGCCCGAGCGCCGCCACCAGCAGGTAGAGCGCCTGCGCGACGTCGACCGCGCTCATCGGCGCAGGCCCTCGGGGCGGAGCGCGAGCAGCACCACGAGCAGGGTCAGCGGGGCCACGTCCTGCAGCGCCGCGCCGCCGGCGTACACCGCGACGGACTGCAGCAGCCCGACCGCCAGCCCGCCCAACACCGCGCCGCGCAGCGAGCCCAGACCGCCGAGCACCGCCGCCGCGATGCCCTGCAGGCCGAGCACCACACCGTCGTCGACCGACACCGTGCGGCCCGGCGCGTCGAGCAGGCCGGCCAGGCCTGCCAGCACACCGGCCGCGACGAACGCCAGCAGCACCACCCGGCCGGTGTTGACGCCGCAGAGCGCGGCCGCGTCCGGGTCGTCGGCGACGGCCCGCAGCGAGCGGCCGAACCGGGACCGCACCAGCAGCCGCTCGGCGACCAGCCCGACCAGCAGGCCCAGCACCAGCACCGCCAGGACGCGCACCGGCAGGGTGCCGCCGCCGGGCAGGTGCACCAGGCCGTCGTCGGTGAGCGCCGACAGCCGCAACGGGTCCGGGACGGCGTAGCCCTGCTGCGGCAGCAGCAGCCCGAGCACCGCCCGCACCAGCAGGCCGGCGGCCACGCCACCGGCGACCCAGCCGAGCACATCGCCCGGCCGGCCCCGGGTGGGGTCGGGCAGCGCGGGCCGGACCGCCAGCACGGCGACCAGCGCGGCGAGCCCCCCACCCGCGGCCAGCACCAGCACCGCGAACGCGACCGAGTCGCCGACCCCGAGCGTGCTGGCGACGGGGGTCCGGCCGAGGACCGCCAGCACGCCGACGAACACCGAGGCGACCACGATGTCGCCGTGTGCCAGGTGCAGCACCCGCACGGTGCCGGCGACCAGCGTGAAGCCGAGCGCGACCAGGCCGAGGACCGCCCCCGCGGACAGCCCGGCGAGCACGACCTGGACCAGCACCCCCGCGTTCACGGCGGACCTACGTCAGCCGAAGGGGAGCGGCGACGAGCTCGGGCCGCGGGACGCGGTGGGCAGGACCGGGCTGCCGGCGCCGGGGCGGGTGCGGGTCACCGCGACCAGCCAGTCGGTCTGGCACTCCCCGCGCACCAGCATCTTGTAGATCCCGCGCAGCTCGCCGCGGCCGAACGGCGCGTCGGCCTCGGCGGGCTCGGCGTCGCCCCGGCCGAGGGTGAAGCCGGCCTTCTGCACCTCCCTGACCACGAACAGCACGCTCTGCTGAAGCGAGGTGGTCGTGCTGAACCGGACGATGGTGAGCCCCTGCGGCGTCGTCTGGGTGCCGCCGTAGGTCGCCGCGGGCGGCTGCGGCAGGTCGGGCGGCACCTCGCTCGGCCACGGGAAGCGGGCCTTGGAGACCACCGGGCAGGACGAGCCGGCGGCCGGGGTCGGGTTCACGCCAGCCGGCGCCGACACGGGGTCCTTGCCGCCTCCGCAGGCGCTGACGAGAAGGAGAGCCACGAGGGCTGGGAGGAGGCGCTTCATCGTGGCGGAAGGATACGGGGAGCGCCCACCTCCCGCAGGCTGCGACGATAGGGCGGTGAGCACGCCCTGGACCGCCCCCCGCGCCGCCCGGCCCCTCGCTGCCGTCGTCACGCTGCCCGGCTCGAAGTCGCTCACCAACCGGGCGCTGGTGCTGGCTGCCCTCGCCGACGGGCGCAGCGTCGTACGCCGGCCGCTGCGCAGCCGTGACACCGAGCTGATGGCCGCCGCCCTGCGGGTCCTCGGCGTCGGCGTGCACGACGACGGCGACGACTGGGTGGTCGACGGCGTCGCCGGCCCGCTGGTGCCCACCGGCAGCGCCGTCGACGTCGGCAACGCCGGCACGGTCGCGCGCTTCCTGCCCGCGGTCGCCACGCTGGCCACCACGCCGATCGCCTTCGACGGCGACCCGCGGGTCCGGGAGCGGCCGCTCGGCCCGCTGTTGGTGGCGCTGCGGGCGCTGGGCGCGGACCTGTCCACCGTGGACGGGCTGCCGCTGACGGTCCGCGGCGCTGGCGCGCTGCGCGGCGGCACGGTGGTGCTCGACGCCTCGCAGAGCTCGCAGTTCGTCAGCGGGCTGCTGCTGTCGGCGCCCCGGTTCGAGGAGGGCCTCGCGGTCCGGCACGAGGGACCGCGGCTGCCCTCGGTGCCGCACCTGGAGATGACGGTCGACGCGCTCCGGGCCGCCGGCGCCCACGTCGACGACAGCACGCCCGGCGAGTGGCGGGTGGCGCCCGGCCCGCTGCGGCCCCGCGACGCCGCGGTCGAGCCGGACCTGTCGACCGCCGCCGCCTACCTGGCCGCG
>JAOPVD010000099.1 GCA_025966295.1 Frankiales bacterium
TCAGCCAGGCGACCGTGGTGGTGCTGCTGTTCGGGGCGGTGTTCGGGCTCGGCGAGGTGTTCCTCGCACCGGCGATGCAGCCGCTCATCAACGGGCTGGCGAGCGACCGGCTGCGCGGCCGCTACAACGCGCTGAGCGGCGCGATGTACTCGGTGGCGTTCGTGGTGTCGCCGGCGCTGTCCGGGCTGCTCATCGGCAGCGGCCTGGGCTGGCTCTGGATCAGCGGGCTGGTCGTCGGTTCGCTGGCCGCCGCCGGCATGGTGCTGCGGCTGCGCCGCCGGCTGACGCCCGAGCAGGACGGGCTGCTCGCCGCGGTGTCCTAGGGCTCGAGGCCCAGCGAGAACGTCGCCTCGAGGTCGTGCTTGGAGTAGGCCTGGAAGGCGATCAGCGTCTGGGTGGCCAGCACGCCCTCGACCTTGTTGAGCCGGCCGGCGATGACGTCCGCCAGCTCCTCGTGCCGCCGGACCCGCACCATCGCCACCAGGTCGACGTCGCCGGCCACCGAATAGACCTCGGTGACACCGTCGAGGTCGGCGATGGCCTGCGCCACCTCGGGGATCCGGTCGACGGCCGCGTTCACGTTGACGATGGCGGTGATCATCCGAGCAGCTCCTTGAGGTCGGCGCAGATCTCGACGGTGGCGCGGCGGGCGCCCGCGGACAGGTGGGGGAGCCCGAAGAAGCCGTGGATCAGGCCGTCGTACCGCTTGGCGACGACCGGGACGCCGGCCTTCTCGAGGGCGGTGGCGTAGGCCTCGCCCTCGTCGCGGAGCGGGTCGAACTCCGCGGTCGCGACGATCGCCGGGGCCACGCCGGACAGGTCGGGGTGCCGCAGCACCGAGGCCCGCACGTCGGTGTGGTCCGGCAGCAGGCAGTCGCGGAACCAGAGCATGTCGTCGGCGGTCAGGAAGTAGCCGGCGGCGTTGTCGACCCGGCTCGGGTGGTCGGCGTCGGCGTCGAAGTCGGTGCTCGGGTAGAGCAGCAGCTGCGCCTTCAGCGGCAGCCCCTCGTTCCGGGCCGCGATGGCGGCACCGGCGCTGAGGTTGCCGCCGGCGCTGTCCCCGGCGACCGCGATCCGGGAGGCGTCCCCGCCGAGCTCGCCGACGATGCCCACGACGTGCCGCAGCGCGGCCACCACGTCGAGGTGGCCGGCCGGGAACGGGTGCTCGGGCGCCAGCCGGTAGTCGATGCTGAAGACGACCGCGCCCACCTCGGCGCTGAGCAGCCGGGCGTGGTCCTCGTGGGTGTCGATGTCGCCGATGACGAAGCCGCCGCCGTGCACGAACAAGATGGTCGGTACCGGCCCGTCGACGTGCGGCCGGTAGATGCGGGCGGCACGCTCGCCGTCGGCCGCCGGGTAGCTGACGTCCTCGGTGCTCAGCACCGGAGCCAGGTGCGCCGGGTCGCGCAGGTCCACCGTGAACAGCCGGAAGCCGGCACGGGCCGAGGCGGGGGTGCCCTCGCGCAGCGGCGGCGCCCCGCTCAGCAGCGGCAGGATCGCGGCGATCTCCGGGTCGAGCGGCACAGGCACCTCCGTCGTGGCTGCCGACGACCCTAGTTGCCGGGTTCAGCCCGGCAGCCAGGGGCAGTGCTGCACCATCACGGAGAGGGAGCGTCCGATGGTCAGCACCGATGACGTGGTCCGGTACCTGGGGCTGGTGGACTTCCCGGCCGACCGGGACGAGATCGTGGAACGGGCCACGGAGGCGGAGGCGCCGCCGGAGGTCCGGAAGGCGCTGCGGGCGATGCCTCCGGTCGTCTACCACAACAAGGCCGAGGTGGCCCGGTCGGCGCACGTCGACGCCAACGACGGCGAGACCCCGTCGCAGAAGGCGTTGCAGGCCCGCGACAAGACCCACCTGCGGGTGGCCCAGCACGAGCGGGACGTGCACCCCCCCGAGCCCGAGCTCGAACCGGGGCGGCGGCCCCGGCCTTAGGACAGGGCCCAGGCCTCGCCGGTGTCGCCGTCCTCCAGCCACGCCGTCCAGCCGGTCAGCGTCAGCGGCAGCGCCGGCAGCAGCACCTCGGCCGCCCTCCCGACCTGGGCCGGCGTGAGGCCGTACCCGAGCGTGATGTGCGGGGTCCAGGCACCCGGTGCGTAGTGCCCCCACGGGTGCCGGGTGGAGGGGGAGGCGCGGCCCGCCTCGTGGGCGGCGGTCTGCGCCGCGAGCAGCCGTTCCTGCGGTACGGCGCCGACGAACAGCACCCCCTTGGGAAAGACCCCGAGGGCCTCGAAGGTGAGCGGCCCGGCCGGCAGGACCGCGTGGGCGGGGAGCCGGGCGCGCAGCTCGTCGGGGTCCAGGTGGGCCGCCACGGTGAGCGACAGGTGCGGCTCGTGGGCGCCCTTGCGGTGGTCGGCGACGGACGGCAGGCCGGCGGTGCGCAGGTCCTCCCACAGGGCACGGACGGCCGCGCAGCCGGCGGCGTCCGGCCGCAGCACGACCCCGCGCGGCACCTAGGCGGCCGGGGGGAGGGGGTGACGGGCGGGCACCCGTGCAGTGTGCCCGGTGGGGCGGTGACGCCAGCGGACGGGTTGACGGCCGGGAGAAGCTAGGCGGTGGCGCGGGCGGGGCGCTCCACCGGGCGCAGCCGGCGGCG
>JAOPVD010000269.1 GCA_025966295.1 Frankiales bacterium
CCGCGAAGTGGCAGGCGGACCGGTGCGCGGACAGCCCGTCGGGCCGGTCCATGAGGTCCGGGTCCTCGACGGAGCAGATCTCCTGCGCCTTCCAGCACCGGGTGTGGAACCGGCAGCCGGACGGCGGGTTGGCGGGGCTCGGGACGTCCCCGACCAGAATGATCTGGTCGGTGAGGCCGCGCATGGCCGGGTCGGGCACCGGCACCGCGGACAGCAGCGCCTGGGTGTAGGGGTGCGTCGGGTGCGAGTAGATCTGGTCCTCGTCGCCGATCTCCACCACGTTGCCGAGGTACATCACCGCGACCCGGTCGGCGATGTGCCGCACCACGGACAGGTCGTGGGCGATGAACATGTAGGACAACCCGAAGTCGTCCTGGAGCTTCTCGAGCAGGTTGATGACCTGCGCCTGCACCGACACGTCCAGTGCCGACACCGGCTCGTCGCAGATGATGACCTTCGGGCGGAGCGCCAGCCCCCGGGCGATACCGATGCGCTGCCGCTGACCACCGGAGAACTGGTGCGGGTAGCGGTTGATGTGCTCGGGGTTGAGTCCGACGACGTCGAGCAGCTCCTGCACCTTCTGCCGCCGGCTGCCCTTGGGCGCGACCTCGCGGTGGATCTCGAACGGCTCGCCGACGATGTCCCCGACCGTCAGGCGCGGGTTCAGCGAGGTGTACGGGTCCTGCAGGACGATCTGGATGTTGCGCCGCATCTCCCGCAGCGCCTTGCCGCGCAGCTTGAAGATGTCCACGCCCTCGAAGAAGACGTGGCCGGCAGTGGGGCGCTCCAGGGCCATCACCAGCCGGGCGAGCGTGGACTTGCCGCAGCCGGACTCCCCGACGACGCCCAGCGTCTCCCCGCGGTGCAGGTCGAAGCTGACGCCGTCGACCGCGCGGACCGCGCCGACCTGCCGCTGGAACAGCACCCCTCGGGTCAACGGGAAGTGCTTGACGAGGTCGCGGACCTCGAGGACCTTCTCAGCGCTCGGCACGGTTCACCTTCGCGGGCTTCGCAGTGGTGGGGGTCTTGCGGGGCTTCGCGGGTGCGGCCGCGGCCTCGGACGGCCGGGTCTCGGACCCGGTACCTGTCGCGAAGGCGGTACCGGTCCGGGCCAGCACGTCCTCCCAGAAGTGGCAGGCGCTGCGCCGGTCGCCGCCGATCTGGAACAGCGGCGGCTCCTCGGACCGGCAGACGTCCTGCGCGTACGGGCACCGGGGGTTGAACGCGCAGCCCGCCGGGATGCGGGTCAGGATCGGCGGCAGGCCCTTGATGGCGCTGAGCTGCTGGCCCTTGCGGTCGACCCGCGGGATGGAGTGCAGCAGGCCCTCGGTGTAGGGATGGGCCGGGTTGGCGTAGATCTGGTGCACCGGCGCCTGCTCGACGATCTTCCCCGCGTACATCACGGCGATCTTGTCGGCGACGTCGGCGACCACCCCGAGGTCGTGGGTGATGAGGATGAGCCCCATCGACATCTCCTGCAGCAGCTCGCGCAGCAGCTGCATGATCTGCGCCTGCACGGTGACGTCCAGCGCGGTCGTCGGCTCGTCCGCGATCAGCACCTCGGGGTCGAGCGCGATGGCGATCGCGATCATGATGCGCTGCCGCATGCCGCCCGAGAACTGGTGCGGGAAGTCGCCGAACCGGTCCTTGGCGGCCGGGATCTTCACCCGGTCCATCAGCTCGATGGCGCGCTTCTTGGACTCCCCGCGGGACATCCCGCGGTGGGTGCGGAACATCTCGGCGATCTGGAACCCGACGGAGTAGACCGGGTTCAGCGCTGAGAGCGCGTCCTGGAAGACCATCGAGATCTTCTCGCCCCGGACCGCCTGCCGCTCACCGACCGACATGGTGAGCAGGTCCTGGCCGCGGAACAGCACCCGGCCACCGGTGACGAAGCCGGGTGGGCTGTCGATGATGCCCATGATGGCCTGCGCCGTGACGCTCTTGCCGGACCCGGACTCGCCGAGCACGGCGAGGGTCTGGCCCTGCTCCAGGGTATAGCTCACGCCGTTGACGGCCTTGGCGACGCCGTCGCGGGTGCGGAACTCCACCTGCAGGTCGTCGACCTCGAGCAAGGGCGCGTGCGGGGAGCCCGGAGTCACGCTCGTCGAGCTCTCGATGATGTCGGTAACGGTCGGCTCCTAGCGCAGTCTCGGGTCGAGCGCGTCGCGGACGGCGTCGCCCAGCATGATGAAGCTCAGGACGGTGAGCGACAGGGCGCCGGCCGGGAACAGCAGGACGTGCGGTGCGGTCCGCAGCGAGAGTTGGGCGTCGCTGATGTCACCGCCCCACGACACGGTGTCCGGCGGCAGCCCCAGGCCGAGGAAGGACAGCGTGGCCTCGGCGACGATGTAGATGCCCAGCGAGATGGTCGCGACGACGATCACGGGGGCGACGGCGTTGGGCAGGATGTGCCGCGTCAGGATGCGCCGGTCGCTGGCCCCGAGCGCGCGGGCCGCCACCACGAAGTCGGCTTCCTTCACCGAGATGACCGCCCCACGCATGATGCGGGCGATCTGCGTCCAGCCCAGCACCACCAGCGCCAGCACGACCGTCCAGACGTTGCGGTTCGGGAAGGCCGACAGGAACACGATCGCCCCCAGCACGAGCGGGATGGCGAAGAAGATGTCGGTGACCCGCGAGAGCACCGAGTCGACGAAGCCGCCGTAGAAGCCGGCGAGAGCGCCGATCAGGCCGCCGACCAGCACCGCGCCGAGGGTCGTCAGGAGGCCGACCATGATGGACGGCCGGGCGCCGTACAGCGTCCGGGCGTAGACGTCGCAGCCCTGCCGGTTGTAGCCGAACGGGTGGCCGTCGGCGGCCCCCATGTCGCTGTACTTCAGGTCGCAGAACTTGGGGTCGGTGTTGGTGAACAGCCCCGGGAACAAGGCGACGAGCAGGAGCCCGGTGATCAGCGCCGCCGAGACCAAGAAGATCGGCCGGCGCCGCAGGTCGTGCCAGGCGTCGGACCACAGGCTGCGCGGCTTGCCGGTGCCGGGGTCGCCCGTGCCGGCGACGGCGACCGCGTCGGCCACCGCCACGTCGACCACCTCACCCGCGACGATCTGCTCGCCACCCGGGACGTCCGGACCCGCCAGCGGCGGCTGGACGCGCGGGAGCGGCGTGGAGCGGTCACTCATAACGGATCCTGGGGTCGAGGACGGCGTACAGCAGGTCGACGAGCAGGTTGGCGAGCAGGTAGACCATGACCAGCACCGTCACGAAGGACACCACTGTAGGCACCTCGCCGAACTTGATGGCCTGGAAGATCGTGTTGCCGACGCCCGGGACGTTGAAGATGGCCTCGGTGACGATGGCGCCGCCCATGAGCGCACCCAGGTCGGCGCCGAGGAAGGTGACGACCGGGATCAGCGAGTTGCGCAGCAGGTGCACCGTGACGACCCGCTTGCGGGCGAGCCCCTTGGCGGTGGCCGTGCGCACGTAGTCGGCGCGGACGTTCTCGGCGACCGTGGTGCGGGTCAGCCGCAGCACGTAGGCCACCGACAGCGACCCGAGCACGAACCCGGGCAGCAGCAGCTCCTTCAGCGGCGCCCCCTCGCCCACCGTCGGCCGGATCCAGCCGAGCTTGACGCCGATGACGAACTGCAGCACGAAGCCCAGGACGAAGACCGGGATCGAGATGATGACCAGCGTCGAGATCAGCGTGGTGGCGTCGAACAGCTTGCCGCGGCGCAGGCCGGCGATGAGGCCGAGCGGCAGGCCGATCGCGAACTCGATGGCGAAGGCGACGAGCGCCAGCTTGATGGTCACCGGGAAGGCCCGGGCCATGATGTCGAGGACCCGCTGGCCGCTGTAGCTGGTGCCGAAGTCGAGGGTGAGCACGCCCTTGAGGTAGTACCAGTACTGCACCAGGATCGGGTCGTTGAGGTGGTACTGCTCGCGCAGCTGCGCGGCGACGCCGGGGTCCGGCGGGCGGTTGCCCGACAGCGCCTGGATGGGATCGCCCGGCGTCAGGTGGATCATCACGAAGATCAGGAAGGTCGACCCGAGGAAGACCGGGATCATCTGGAGCAGCCGCCGTATGACGTAGCGCCCCATGGGGGGACCTCCTGAGTGCTGGGTCGAACAAACGGGTCAGCCGCGGACGCGGCGGGGTCGTTCACGTGGCGAAGGGGAGGGCCCGTGTGCGCGTCGCGGACCTGCGGCCCGGGCGCCCACGTTAGCAACGGCCGCGCTCGGCGGGGCCGGATCGGGCCTTGACGGCCGTCCGGCCGGGGGGAAGCGCACCGCGAACGGTGGCTCCCACCCCGGCCGGATCAGGCTTGTGGAGCGGTGGTGCTACTTCTTGGTGATCTGCGTGTACAGCGGGACACCGAAGACGTCGAACTTCACGTTCTCGACGGTCGTCGCGTGGCCACCGGTGCTGTTGGAGTACCACAGCGGGACGGCCGGCATGTCCTTGACCAGCAGGCGCTCAGCGTCCTGGTAGGCCGCGATGGCGTCCGTCGTCGAGGCGGCGGTGTCGCCCTTCTTGAGCAGCGCGTCGAACGCCGGGTTGTCGTACAGGGAGTCGTTCGAGCCGGCACCCTTGGCGTAGATCGGGCCCAGGAAGTTGTCCAGCGACGGGTAGTCCATCTGCCAACCGGTGCGGAAGGCGCTGTCCATCTTCTTGTTGGTGATCGGGTCGCGGAGCGACTTGAAGTCCGCGTACGCCTTGCCCTGGCAGTCGATGGCCAGCGTGTTCTTGATGCTGTTGCAGACCGCGTCGACCCAGCCCTTGTGCGAGCCGTCGCTGTTGTAGGAGATCGTCATCTTGTTGCCGGGCAGGCCACCGGCCTCGGCGAGCAGCTTCTTGGCCTTGTCGGGCTGGAAGGTGCAGAACTCACCGCAGATGGTGGTGTCGTAGCCCGGGTTGATGACCGGCGAGGAGAAGTCCTTGGCCGGGGTGCGGGTGCCGTTGAAGATCTGCTTGGTGATCAGGTCGCGGTCGATCGCCATCGAGATGGCCTGGCGGACCTTGGCCGCGTTGGCACCCTGGAACTTCTTGTTGTACAGCGGGAAGCTGAACGACTGGAAGACACCGGCAGGCTGGTTGATCGCCCGGGCACCGAGGTCGTTCTGGAAGCTCTTGAACTGGCTGTCCGGGATCAGGTCGATGACGTCGAGGTTGTTCGACAGCAGCTCGTTGTAGGCCGAGTCGGCCGACTGGTAGAACTTCAGCGTCACGCCGCCGTTGACCGGCTTGTCCACACCCGCGTAGGTCGGGTTCTTCTTGGTCTTGATGGCGACCTTGTGCGCCCAGGCGCCGTCCATGACGTACGGGCCGTTGCCGATCGGGGCCTCACCGAACTTCTTCGGGTCCGCGATCGCGCCGGAGGGCAGCGGGTAGAACGCCGTGTAGCCCAGCCGCAGCGGGAACGAGGCCTGCGCCTTGGCCAGCTTGATGGTGAACGTCGTGTCGTCGACGACCTTCAGGCCCGACAGGACCTTCGCGGTCGGCTTCGGCAGCGGGTCGTCGGTGTTGTCCGGCGTCGGGTCAGCCGGGTTGACGGCCGTGTAGCCCTCGATGGGCTCGAAGAAGAAGGAGTTCAGCTGCTTGTTGGTGACCAGCGCGCCGAAGTTCCAGGCGTCGACGAAGGACTTGGAGGTCACCTTCTCGCCGTTGCTGAAGGTCCAGCCGCTCTTGAGCTTGACGGTGAAGTTCTGACCGTCGGTGCTCGAGATGGACTCAGCGACCTGGTTGCGCGGCTTGCCGCTGGCGTCGTAGTCGATGAGGCCGCGGAACAGCAGCTGCATCGCGCGGCCACCACCGGTCTCGTTGGTGTTGGCGGGGAGCAGCGCGTTCTGCGGCTCCGAGCTGTTCGCGACGACGATGGCGGACGCGTTGCCCTTGCTGCCGCCGTTGTCCGTCGCCTTGTTGTCGCTGCCACCGCACGCGGTCGCGCCGAGCGCGACGACGAGCCCGGCCGCGAACACGGTCGCCGGCTTGCGTGAGAACTGCACCTGTCGTGCCTCCTTCTCCCTGGTCATGCGGGAGGTCAGACGAACCCGGGCGGTAGCCCGGCCGGAGGCACTATAAGCATCCGGAGGGCCGGCTGTGAGCCACGGCACCGGGGCGCGTCCGAATCGTGATCCCGCTGTAATACCGCGCCAAACGGACATCTCGCCCACGGCGTGGCTCAGGCGGCACCCAGCGAGGGATAGCGGACGATCTTGGCGAACTCCTCGGCGGCGAGCGACGCGCCGCCCACCAGGGCCCCGTCGACGTCCGGCTGGGCCATGATCGCCGCGACGTTCGCGGACGTCACCGAGCCGCCGTACAGCACCCGGACCCCGTCGGCGACGTCCCCGCCGGCGATCTCGGCCAGCTCCGTGCGCAGCGCGGCGCACACCTGCTGGGCGTCCTCGGGCGTGGCCACCTCACCGGTGCCGATGGCCCAGACCGGCTCGTAGGCGACCACCAGCGTCCGCAGGACCGCCTCGGGCACGTCCGCGAGGGCGGCCTTGAGCTGCGCCACGCAGTGCGCGACGTGCCCGCCGGCCTGCCGCACCTCGAGGCCCTCGCCGACGCACAGGATCGGCACCAGGCCGTGCCGGCCGGCAGCCAGCACCTTGGCGTGGATGAGCTCGTCGGACTCCGCGTGCTCCGTGCGCCGCTCGGAGTGACCGACGACCACGTAGCTGCAGCCCAGCTTGGCGAGCATCCCGCCGCTGACGTCACCGGTGTGGGCACCGGCGTCGTACCGGGACAGGTCCTGGGCGCCGTACCCCAGCCGTAGCTTGTCGCCGTCGATGAGCGTCTGCACGCTCCGGAGGTCGACGAACGGCGGCAGGACGACGCACTCGACCAGGTCGAGGTCCTTGTCGGACAGCGAGAAGGCGAGCTTCTGGACGAGCGCGATGGCCTCGAGGTGGTTGAGGTTCATCTTCCAGTTGCCGGCCATCAGGGGCATGCGTGGCACTAGTCCTCCAGGACCGCGAGCCCGGGGAGGACCTTGCCCTCGAGGTGCTCGAGGGACGCCCCTCCCCCGGTGCTGATGTGGGTGAAGCGGGACTCGTCGATGCCCAGCGCGCGCACCGCGGCGGCGCTGTCGCCGCCGCCGACGACGGTCAGCCCGTCCAGGGCCGCGACCGCCTCGGCCACCCCGCGGGTGCCCGCGGCGTACGGGGCCATCTCGAACACGCCCATCGGGCCGTTCCAGAAGACCGTCCGAGCCCCCTCGAGGCGCTGCCCGAACAGCTGCACCGAGCGCGGCCCGATGTCGAGGCCCATCCGGTCGGACGGGATGGCGGTGGCGTCGACGACGTCGTGCTCGGCGTCGGCGCTGAACGCGGTCGCCGCCACGACGTCGACCGGCAGCACGACCTTGCCGCTCTCCAGCAGCGTGCGGCACTGCTCGAGCATGTCCGCCTCGAGCAGCGAGGACCCGACGTCGTGGCCCTGCGCCTTGAGGAAGGTGAAGCACATGCCGCCGCCGACCAGCAGCTGGTCCACCTTCGGCAGCAGCGCCTCGATGACCTTGATCTTGTCGGAGACCTTGGAGCCGCCGAGGACGACCACGTACGGCCGCTCCGGGTCGGTCTCCAGCCGCTCCAGCACCTCGACCTCGGCCGCGACCAGCGGCCCGGCCGCGTGCTCGAGCCGCAGCGCGACGTCGTACACGCTGGCGTGCTTGCGGTGGACGGCACCGAAGGCGTCGTCCACGTAGAGGTCCGCGAAGGCGGCCAGCTGGTCGGCGAAGGCGCCGCGCTCGGCGTCGTCCTTGGAGGTCTCGGCCGCCTCGAAGCGGACGTTCTCCAGCAGCACGACGCCGCCCTCGCGGAGCTCCTCGACGCTGGACTGGGCGTCCGGGCCGACCACGTCACGGGCCAGCCGCACCGGCCGGCCGAGCAGCTCCTGGAGCCGCTTGGCCACCGGCGCCAGCGAGTACCGCGGGTCCGGCGCGCCCTGGGGCCGGCCCAGGTGGGCCGTGACGATGACCTTGCCGCCCTGCTCGGCCAGGCTGCGGATCAGCGGCAGCGACGCCCGGATGCGGCCGTCGTCGGTGATGGTGCCGTCGTCCAGCGGGACGTTGAGGTCCGAACGGACCAGGACCCGCTTGCCCTTGACCTGCAGGTCGTCGGCGAGCCTCAAGACAGCCGGGAGCCGACGAGGACGGTCAGGTCGGCGAGGCGGTTGGAGTAGCCCCACTCGTTGTCGTACCAGCCGACGACCTTGACCTGGTTGCCCTGGGCCATCGTGAGCTGCGCGTCGAGCGTGCACGACGCCGGGCTGGTGACGATGTCGGAGGACACGATCGGGTCCTCGGTGTAGACCAGGATGCCCTTCAGGCTGCTGTCGGCGGCGGCCTTGTAGGCGGCGTTGATCTCGTCCTTGGTGGTCTCGCGGGACAGCGTGAGCACCAGGTCGGTGACCGAGCCGGTCGGGATCGGCACCCGCATCGCGATGCCGTCGAGCTTGCCCTTGAGCTCGGGCAGCACCAGCGCGGTGGCCTTGGCGGCGCCGGTGCTGGTGGGCACGATGTTGAGCGCGGCGGCGCGGGCCCGGCGCAGGTCCTTGTGCGGCATGTCCTGCAGGTTCTGGTCCGCGGTGTAGGCGTGGATCGTCGTCATCAGGCCCTTCTCGATGCCGAAGGTGTCCTGCAGGACCTTCGCCATGGGGGCCACGCAGTTGGTGGTGCAGCTGGCGTTCGACAGCACCGTCTGGCTGCCGTCGTACTTGTCGTCGTTGACGCCCATGACGACGGTGAGGTCCTCGCCGCTCGCGGGCGCGCTGATGATGACCTTCTTGGCGCCACCGGCGTCGACGTGCTTGCGCGCGTCGGCCGCGTTGGTGAAGAAGCCGGTCGACTCGATGACGACGTCGACGCCCAGGTCGCCCCAGGGCAGCGCACCCGGGTCCCGCTCGGCGAGCACCTTGATGGCCTTGCCGTTGACCTCGATGCCGTCGCCGGTCACCTCGACGGTGCCGGGGAAGCGGCCCAGGATCGAGTCGTACTTGAGCAGGTGGGCCATCGTCTTGACGTCGCCGAGGTCGTTGAACGCCACGATCTCGAGGTCCTGGCCGCCGGCCTGCACGGCGCGGAAGAAGTTACGGCCGATGCGGCCGAAGCCGTTGATCCCTACGCGGACGGTCACGCGATCTCCTCGTTCTCAGACGGCTCCTCCGACAGCACCGTCGGGTCTGCCGAGGCTACCGACCGAACTGGACGCTGTGTCCTGGGGGGTCGGGTCACGCGACGCGGACGGGGGCCTCGGCGCGGGCGGACTCGCGGAGCGCGG
>JAOPVD010000133.1 GCA_025966295.1 Frankiales bacterium
GCCTGCGTCACCGCGGCGGCCGCGGAGTCCCCGCTGAGCAGCACCACCGGCACGTCCGCGAGCGCGGGGGTCCGCCGCATCCAGCGCAGCACGTCCAGGCCCGAGCAGCCCGGCATGTGCCGGTCCAGGAGCACCAGGGCCGGGAGGTGGTCGGCGCCCAGGTCCGCCCGGCGTTGCATCTCGGCGATGGCCTGCACGCCGTCCGGGAGCTCCAGCCGTGGGTTGAGCAGGCCGGTCACGGCCAGGTACTCGTTGATGAGGGCCCGCGCCACCGGGTCGTCGTCCACCACCAGGATCGGCCGAGGGTGGCTCGCGGTCTGTGACACGGCTCCGACCTCGTTGTCGGCGTGCTCGGGCGTTGCTGACAGTGCTGACGCTGCCGGCACCGTAACTGCGCAGGGCGAGGGTTATCTACCATCCTTCGCGGGCGTACGGCCCAGGGGGCGCTGCTCCGGCTGGCCCAGCGCCGACCCACCCGGTCGTGTGAACTCAGGCGCCGATTTCGGGTCACAGCACGCCCGTCACTGTCCCCCGTTCGGTGGAGGCGCTCGCCCGAGCCACGCCCGGGCAGGCTCGGAGAGCCCGTCGCGCACCCCCAGAACGGGGTACATGGGAGGGCTTCCGGACGCGCCTTCGCGTGCTTTACACGTGCTCCGCGGGTCGGTACCAACAGGGTCGATCACGGCGAATGACGCATCTCGGCCCAACCGAAAGAACGAGGCAGTACCAGGTCGAAGGCGGCAACTCAGAAGCCGGGTCACGAAACGGCACCCCCGTCGAGAGACGGGTCCGCAAAGCCACGGGTCCTCAGGCAGCACCGCTGCCCGGACAGCCGGGCCACCGACGACTCGAGCAGGAGCACGACACATGAGCACAGCCACCATCGCCCGCAGCGCCTCGCAGAGCACAGGCAGCCTGCTCGTCTTCGCCCCGGTGGGGTGCGGCGAGCCGCTGGTCCTGCTCGCCGATGGCTCCTACGACACCGCCGACGAGCGCGTCTTCTGGCGCACCACTCCCGAGGAGACGGTGCTGCGAGTTCCGCTGGACCGGCCGGTCGCCGTCCGCCGCGTCCACCACCGTCCGGTCCAGCCGGACCGCGGTGGCCAGCAGGCCCTGATCGACGCCATCCGCGCGACGCGGGCCCAGGGCCCCGCGAGCAGCCCCGTCGACCGGTACGCCCGGTTGGCCAGCTCATGGGCGGAGCAGCGGTCACGCGGCTGAGCGCCGCCGCGAGCGCCCCCTTCTGACTGGCGTGCCCGCCGCACGCCCCTCCCTTCCGCTTGGCCGTCCGCACCCGTGGTGCGGGCCGCCGCATGCCTTCTCCTGGAGCACCACATGCGCGTCCGTTCTCTTCTGCTCGTCACCCAAGCCAGCACGATGCTGGCCGGGCTGCTGCTGGTCGGTGGCGTCGCCGCGCTGCCGACCACCACACCGGCCGCGCTGACGGCCGCTCCGGCACCGGCCCCCGCCCCGCCGGCGGTCGTGCACGTCACGTCCGTGCGGCCGGTGACGAAGGGCCTCAAGCCGAAGCCCCGCCCCACGGCGGTGCAGTCCAGCAGGCCCAAGCGGGTCAAGCCGGCGCCGGTGCGGGTGGCCCGCAAGGCCGTTCCCCTCCGCCGCAGTGCACCGGTGCTGACCCCCCGGCAGCGGCTGGAGCGGGCCGTGGCGCAGATCCCCGGCTACCGGCAGGGGAGCGTGGACTGGCGGCTGGAGGCCAAGGACGGCTACTGGGGCACGGCCGACTGGTACCGCGACATCATCTGGATCTCGCCCCGCGTGCCGGAGCGCCGGCTGTACAGCGTGGTGGTCCACGAGTGGAGCCACGTGCAGTCCGTGCAGCCGTACGGCGGCGACGTCGACCTCGCTGTGCGCGAGATGGCGCGCTTCTTCGGCGGCAGCGACCTGGTGGGCGCCGAGCGGGCGGCCGACTGCATGGCACTGCTGCGGGGCGCCAACTGGACCCACTACACCCCGTGCCCCAACGCGACCTGGCGTGCCGGTGCGGCCCGACTGCTGGCCGGAAAGAAGCTGTGAGGAGCCCCATGACGAACGCCCCCACCTGCAGCCGCGAGCAGCGGCTGGAGTCCGAGTTCTCCGAGCTCGCCGCCCGCGAGCGGGTGCAGGACCACCACCGCCGCGAGCTCGAGCGCCGTCAGCAGGAGCTGCTCGCGCAGCAGCGCGCCTGCGACGAGCTCGACGACCGGCTGTCGCGTCGTTGGGCGGCCCTGCTCGCCAAGTGCCAGCTCGTCGGGAGGGCCGAGGTTGCGGCCGAGGTCGAGCTCGCCCGTTCGCTGCAGTACTCGGCATGAGCGTCGTGCACCGCGTCCTCGCGATCGACGACGACGCCTCCGTGCGGGTGCTGCTCGAGAGCCTGCTGACGCTGGAGGGCTACGCGGTGGACACCGCGGCCGACGGCCCGGCCGGTCTGCGGCAGCTGGCAGCCGACCCGCCGGACTGCGTCGTGCTCGACGTGATGATGCCGGGAATGGACGGCTACTCGGTGCTGGCCGAGATCCGCTCGCGGCAGCGCGGCCGGCACGTGCCGGTCATCATGCTCACCGCGGCCGACGACGACCGGAACGCCTGGCGGGCCTGGCAAGGCGGGGTCGACTGCTTCCTGGCCAAGCCCTTCGAGATCGCGGAGCTGCTGCGGCAGGTGCGGCACCTGTGCACGCACCCGGCGCCGGAGGTCGCCCACACCAGCGCCTGACTCTGGCTGGCGCGCCCAAGGGCGTCTTTGTCGTGCTGACGATGGGGCGATGGCGCTGCTGCGCGGCGTTTCCGGTCCCTCTGGAGGTGCTCTATTGCGATGCCAGCTGAGCCCCGGAGGGGCAGCAACCCTTGCGCATCAGCGGTGTCGGCAACAGGATGCATCAGACCTTCGGGACTCCCGTCCGTCGCTCTGGGGCTCACGCCCCGCACGAAGGGTCTGCTCCGAGGAGAGAGATGACGACGCCATCACAAGCTGCGGTGCGGGCCTGGGCCCGTTCCCGAGGACTCGCCGTGAACGACCGCGGCAGCCTGTCTGCCGCCGTGACCGACGCGTACACCGCGGCTCACCGCCCAACTCCGGAAGGCACCACTGTGACCAGTCCCGCCCGCAAGAGCACGGCTCGCCAGAGCACCGCCCGCAAGAGCACCGCGCGTAAGAGCACGCCCCGCAAGAGCACGCCGACGAAGGCGTCGAAAGCCGCCCCGAAGGCGACCCCGCGGGCCCGGCGGGCGCCTGCGGCGTCCACCGCGAGGGCGGTCCGAACGAGCCCCTCGAGCCGCGCCGCGGCGGGTGCTGCGCCTGCAGCTGGCACCGTCGACCTGGCCGGCGGGCTGCGCGCCTTCCTCGACGAGGTCGGTACCGAGGTGCACGCCGTGAGTGCGCTGTCGGTGCGGATCGACGCGCTCGTCGAAGAGCTGAACGGCGCCCGCGAGGAGCAGGCCACCCGGCTGCTCGTGCTCGACAGGCTGCGTGCCTCGGCGGACGACCAGACGCTGGGCGCCTTCCTGGACAAGGCGATCCGGCCGCGTACCACCCGGGTCCCCGAGGTGATCCCGGAGCGGCTCACACAGCCGTAGCGACCACCAGCAGCAGGACGCCGGGGCCGACACCACGCCGGCGACCGCGAAGGTGACCCGACGGCGAGGCGCGGTGGCTCATCGGAGCAGGCCGACGTCCGGGTACTGCTGGTCCGCGATCACCCGCGCGACGCTCTGGCGGCTCCAGCGCACGCCGTTGGGGGTGGGCGTGCCCTCGGTGTTGAGCGCGGCGGCCACCGTGTCCAGCGAGGCACCGGACGCGTGCAGCGCCACCAGGCGGGCCGTCACCTCGGCGCTGGGCCGGGTCCAGGTGCTGCGCCGGGAGCGCGGCGGGCGGCTGGTCCCGGCCCGTCCGACGACCCGGGACAGGGTGAGCTGCTCCAGCAGGGGCGGCAGGTCGCACGGCGGGACGGCCGGGCTCCACAGGAAGCCCTGGCCGAACGGGCAGCCGAGCCGGCGCAGCAGGTCGGCCTGCGCGGCGGTCTCGACGCCCTCTGCTACCACCTGGACCCCCACGGAGGCGGCCAGGCTGATCAGGCTCGCGACGATGGACGTGTCGTCGTCGTTGACGCCCAGGCCGGACACGAAGGACCGGTCGATCTTGATGGCGTCGACGGGGAACCTGCGTAGGTAGGTGAGCGAGGAGTAACCGGTGCCGAAGTCGTCGAGTGCCAGCCGCACGCCGAGCTCCTTGAGCCCGGTCAGGGTGCCGAGGGCGGAGTCGCTGTCGGACAGCACGGCCGTCTCGGTGACCTCGAGTACCAGCCGGTGCGGCGGCAGACCGCTGTCCGCGAGCGCTCCCCGGACCACCGCGACGATGCCGCGGTCGGCCAGCTGCCGGGCCGACAGGTTGACCGCGACGTACGTCTCGGGAGCGGCCAGGCCGCGCCACCCGACGGCGTCCTGGCAGGCCCGCCGCAGCGTCCAGGCCCCGAGGTCGCCGATGAGCCCGCCGTCCTCGGCGACGGGGATGAACGTCCCGGGGGCGACGGGACCGCGGACCGGATGGGCCCAGCGCAGCAACGCCTCCGCCCCGACGGGGTGGCCGGTCCCGAGGTCGAGGATCGGCTGGTAGTGCAGCGCGAGCTCCTCGTCCTCAAGGGCCGCACGCAGGTCCGTGAGCAGCTCGGCCCGGTCCCGCACCCCGTCCTGGATGGCGGCGTCGTGGACGGCGACCCGGGCGCGCCCGGCCGCCTTGGCGGCGTAGAGCGCGGCATCGGCCGCCCGCACCAGCTCGTCGGGGGACACCTGGCTGGTGGCGGCCACGCCGATGCTGAGAGTCACCTGCAGCGGCGCGCCGGCCACCTCGAACGGGGCCTCGACGGCCGCCGCCAGCCGCTCGGCGACCCGGCGGGCGACGTAGTCGTCGGCGCCTGGGCACAGCACCAGGAACTCGTCACCGCCGAAGCGGGCCACCGTGTCGTGCTCGCGGGCGGCCTCCTGGAGGCGCTGCGCCAGCGCGACGAGCAGCTCGTCGCCTCCCGGGTGCCCCCGCTGGTCGTTGACGCCCTTGAAGCGGTCCACGTCGCACACCAGCAGCCCGAAGTCGGCACCGGTGCGGTCGTACTCGGCGCTCAGCTGCTCGAGCCGGTCCAGGACCAGCCCCCGGTTGGGCAGCTCGGTCAGCGGGTCGTACATCGCCAGCCGCTGGAGGCTGCGCTCCAACTCCTTGCGGTCGGTCACGTCGCTGAACATCGCGATGCTGCCGGCGTACTCGCCCGCCGCGTCGTAGCGGGGCGACGCGGCCACGCGGAGCCAGCGCAGCTCGCCGTCCGGCCGGCGGTAGGGGAGCTCGTACTGCTCCCGGGCGCCGGCGGCCCGTCGGCTGAACCGGTCACGCACCTCCGCGGCGGTCTCCGGGTCCATGACGTCCCACAGTGAACCCGTGGACAGCGTCTCCAGGTCCACGCCCACGAGGTCGGCCATCGCGGCGTTGACGAACAGCGTCCGCGCCTCCGGGTCGGTCACGAAGACGCCCTGCTGCGCCGCCTCGAGGATGGAGCGGTGCAGTCGCTCGCTGCGCTCGAGGGCCTCCTGCGCCAGCCGTTGCTCCGAGATGTCCCGGACGTTGATGACCATGCCGCTCACCGCCGGGTCCGCGGTGAGATTGGTGATCCGCGCCTCGACCCACAGCACGCGGCCGTCCTTGTTCGGCACCCGCATCTGGACACGTACGTGCTGGCCGGGCTGCTCGAGCGCGGCACACCATGCGGTGTCCAACGCCGCGGTGTCGTCGGGGTGCACGAACCCCCGGCCCGAGATCCCGAGCACCTCCTCGGGCGGGAAGCCGAAGACCTCGGCCAGCGACGGTCCGGCCCAGCGGATCGTCAGGTCCGGGTCGCAGACCAGCGCCAGGTCACTCGCGCGCTCCAGGAGCGCGTTGAGCCACCGGTCCCGGGACCCGCTGTCGGGCAGCACCTGGCCGTTCTGCGGGCTGCCGTCCTGGCTCCCGTCGTGCCTTCCGGACCCGCATCCTGCAGCCGGCATGCCATCTCCTACTAGGTGCGCACCTGACCCCCGATTCGATCGTCGCAACATACCGAAGCGACGTTCGCTGCGAGGCCGGAACGGACGACACCCCGGCCTCCCTGAGGGGGACCGGGGCGTCGCCGCCGTACCAGGTCCTAGTCCACCGTGCCCTCGAGCTCCTTGCCGTCCGGAGCCTTCTCGGGAGCCGGCTCGATGACGCCGCCGCGGGGGCGGAAGAAGCCGCGGGGTGCGGGCGTCGCAGCCGGGTGGTCGCCGTGCGCACCGTGGCTGGTGAGCTCCTTGCGCTCCGGCGTCGTGGCGAGCAGGACCGAGTACTGCGGAGGCAGCGGGACCGTTTCCTCGACGAACTCACCGGACGGCAGCCGCCGGATGGTGCCCGACTCGATGCCGTGGTGGAGCAGCTCGTCGTCGGCCCGCTGCAGCGACAAGCAGAAGCGCTTGGTCGCGACGTAGACGAGCGGCGGGAGGATGAACAGCCCGGCACGCAGCGTGTACGTGATCTCGTTGATCGACAGGTGGAAGATCGACGCGACGATGTCGTTGCCACCGGCGATCAGCAGGATCAGGTAGAAGGTGATCGACATCGCGCCGAGTGCCGTGCGGACCGGCTTGTCTCGCGGCCGGTCGAGCAGGTTGTGGTACGCCCGGTCACGCGTGAGCTTGGCCTCCAGGAACGGGTAGAGGGCCAGCAACCCGAACAGGATGCCGGGCAGCACCTGTGTCGGTAGCAGCACGTTCGGCGAGAACGTGTAGTCCCAGAAGCGCAGCTCCCAGTTGGGCATCAGACGGGTCGAGCCGTCGAGGAAGCCGACGTACCAGTCGGGCTGCGAGCCGGCCGACACCTGCGACGGGTCGTAGGGGCCGTACAGCCAGATCGGGTTGATCTGCGCCAGCCCGCCGAGCAGCGTCAGGACGCCGAACACCAGGAAGAAGAAGCCGCCGGCCTTGGCGCCGTACGCCGGGTAGACCTTGCTGCCGATGACGGTGTCCTCGGTGCGGCCGGGACCCGCGAACTGGGTGTGCTTCTGGTACCAGACCAGCGCCAGGTGGGCGGTGATCAGGCCCAGGATGATGCCCGGCACCAGCAGGATGTGGATCGGGTAGAGCCGCTCGATGATCTCGCCACCGGGGTACTCGCCGCCGAAGACCAGGAACGCGGCCCAGGTGCCGATGACCGGGATGGACAGCGCGATCGAGTAGGCGATGCGCAGGCCCGTGCCGGACAGCAGGTCGTCCGGCAGGGAGTAGCCGGCGAAGCCCTCGAGGATGCCCAGCACCAGCAGCCCGACACCGAGCAGCCAGTTGAGCTCACGCGGCTTGCGGAACGCGCCGGTGAAGAACACCCGCATCAGGTGCACGACGATCGAGGCCATGAACAGCAGCGCCGCCCAGTGGTGGATCTGCCGCATGATCAGGCCACCGCGGACCTCGAAGGAGATGCGCAGCGTGGACTCGTAGGCCGCGGACATCGGGATGCCCTTGAGCGGCGTGTAGGCCCCGTGGTAGATGACCTCGCGGCTGCTGCCCTCGAAGAACAGCGTCAGGTAGGTGCCCGACAGCAGCAGCACGATGAACGAGTACAGCGCGATCTCGCCCAGCATGAACGACCAGTGGTCCGGGAAGACCTTGTTCAGGCTGCGCTTGATGAAGTTGGACGACCCCAGTCGGTCGTCGACCCACACGGCGGCGCCGGAGGCGCCCTTCTCGACGGCGGTGGCCATCAGCTTCCTGCCTCTGCGTTGTACTTCGGCTCCGAGTAGTGGGGCTTGCGCTCCCAGTACGACGGGCCGACGGGCTCGTTGAAGTCGCCGCGTGCCACGAAGTATCCGTCCGCGTCCACCGAGATCGCCAGCTGGGGGAGGTTGCGCGCGGCGGGGCCGAACAGCACCTTGGCCTCGTCGGCGGCGTCGAACGTGGACTGGTGGCACGGGCAGAACAGGTGGTGGGTCTGCTGCTCGTAGAGCTTCACCGGACAGCCGAGGTGAGTGCAGATCACGGAGTAGACGATGTGCCCGTCGATGCTCCAGTTCTTGCGGTCCTCCTTGACCTTCAGCTCGTCCGGACGCATCCGGATGATGAAGGCGGCGGAGTCGGCCAGGCGGCGGCCGCCGGGGACGTCGGGGAACACCGTCTTGGCGCCGCCGATCTCGAGGTCACCCATCTTGACGGGACGACCGAGTTCGTCGAGCAGCCGCGAGCCGGCCTTCCAACCGGTCTTGGCGAGCACCCGCTCCTTGTGCTGGAAGCGGCCGAAGCCGAACAGGAACGGCACGGGCAGGATGGCGAGCGAGCCGGCGCCGAGCAGCAGGCTGTTACGCAGCAGCGTCCGCCGCGGCAGCCCGGTCTCCTCGAAGCCCTTCTTGAGCAGCTCGGCCGTCGCCTCGCGGTCCTTCGGGTCCGAGGAGAGCTGGTGGCGCATCTGCACCGTCTCCTCGTCGACCATGAGCGTCTTGGCCCACAGCACCGCCCCGGCCCCGATGCCGAGCAGCGACAGCGTCATGAAGATGCCGAGCAGCGGCGTGTACAGCTCGAAGTAGCGCTCGCCGAACTCGTACGGCCAGGCGGCGAAGGTGACGCAGAAGCCGATGACGCCGACGAGCGAGAGCAGGAACAGCGCCGCCACGGCCTGCTCGGCGCGCTTCGCGCGCTTCGGGTCGTCGCTGAGGTGACCGCCGCCGACCAGGCCGGTGCCGCCGTCGCCGGCCTGCGTCGCGCTGGGGCTGGGGATCGTCTGGCCGGGGCCGTGCGCGGAGCGGCTGTCGGTCTGCACGAAGTCGCCCGACGTCACGTCCGAGCGGCTGGTGTCACCACCTCCGGCCTGCTCACCGTGGCCGGCGGGTGCCTTGAGGCGGTCCCGAATGGAGTCACTCATGCGCGTGCACCGATCCAGAGCGTGATGACGATGAGCAGGCCGATTCCGACGAGGAAGGCGACCAGGCCCTCAGGGACGGGGCCGTAGCGGCCGAGCGGCGCGCCGCCCGGGTCCTTGGCCTCGTGGGTGATGTAGCGGACGTAGCGGGTGATGGCCTTCTTCTCGTCCACCGTGAGCTGGTTGTCGCTGAAGCGCGGCATGTTCTCCGGGCCGCTCTGCATCGCGGTGTAGATGACCCGCTCGTCGGCCGGCTTCAGCGACGGCGCGTACTTGGAGCGGGTCAGTGCCCCGCCGACGCCGGCGAAGTTGTGGCAGCTCGAGCAGTTGGTGCGGAACAGGTCGCCACCGAGCGCCAGGTCGCCGTCGTCGAGCCGGCCCTTGGGCAGCGTCGGACCGCCGCCGCGGGACTCGATGTACGCCGCGAGCTGGTCGATCTGGGTGCGGTCGTACTTGACCTTCTTGCGCGGCGCCTGCGCGACGCCGGCCGCGAGCGGCATCCGGCCGGACTCGACCTGGAAGATGACCGCGGAGGCGCCCACGCCGATGAGGGTGGGGCCGCCGGCGCCGCCCTCGTTGTTGAGGCCGTGGCAGGTGGAGCAGCCCTGCAGGTACAGCTGCCGGCCTTCCTCGATCGCGATGGACTGGTTGGCGCCGTCGGCGGCCTTGCTCTTGGGCGCCCCGAAGGCGGTGTACAGCCCGCCGACCATGGCGAGCGCGAGCAGGAGGACCGCGTAGCCCGAGAAGCGGGAGCGGGTGCTGGTCACGGGTCGGTCCTTCACTTGATCAGGTAGATGGTCGCGTAGAGACCGACCCAGACGACGTCGACGAAGTGCCAGTAGTAGGACACGACGATGGCGCTGGTGGCCTTCTCGGGGGTGTAGCGCCCCACGGTGGACCGGAGCAGGACGAAGACGAAGGCGAACAGGCCGCCGATGACGTGCAGGCCGTGGAAGCCGGTGGTCAGGTAGAACACCGAGCCGTAGCCGTGGCTGTCGATCTTCATGCCCTCGGCGTACTGGACGCGGTACTCGTTGGCCTGGCCGAGCACGAACGTCAGGCCCATCAGCAGCGTGAGGAAGAACCACCGCCGCATGCCGTAGACGTCGCCCTCCTCGGCCTTGAACACGCCCCACTGGCACGTGAACGAGGACGCGATGAGGATCGTCGTGAAGATCGCCGAGTAGCCGACCGCCAGGTGGACGTGTTCCGGGGGCCAGTTGTCGGCCCCGGTCACGGACCGGATCGTGAAGTACATCGCGAACAGCGCCGCGAAGAACATCAGCTCGGAGGACAGCCAGACGATCGTCCCGACAGAGACCATGTTCGGTCGAGTGAGGGACCCGTGAGCGTGCGCCGTCACGGGCACAGAAGCAGTAGCCACGCGGGCATTCTGGCAGGACCACCGGCGGTCTTCCACGCGGGGGGTCCCGGCGCGCCGTGTCACCTGCCAAGCCTTACGCTCAAGGCATGTCTGCGGTTCCCGGTCTGCCGGACTTCGGGCCGCTGACGGTGTTCACCCAGGCCCGTCCGGCGCTCGTCCCGACCCTGCTGCTCGTGCTCACCGCGGGCGCCTACCTGTGGGGCGTCCGCCGCCTCACGGCCCGCGGCGACGCCTGGCCGGTGGTCCGCACGGTGTGCTTCGTGGGGCTCGGGATCGGCACCCTCGCGGTGGCGCTGCTGAGCGGCCTGGCGCGCTACGACACCGTGCTGTTCGGCGCCCACATGGTCCAGCACATGCTGCTGTCGATGGTGGCACCGGTCTTCCTGGCGCTCGGCGCCCCGGTGACGCTCGCGCTGCGCACGCTGCCGCCGCGCTGGCGGGCCGCGCTGCTGGGCGTGCTGCACTCCCGGCTGGCCCGGGTCGTGTCGTTCCCGGCGATCCCGTGGCTGCTGTTCATCGGCTCGCCGTTCGCCCTCTACTTCTCCGGCTGGTACGGCGCCACCCTCAGCTCGGTGCCCCTGCACGACCTGATGCACGTGCACTTCGTGCTGATGGGGTGCCTGTTCTTCTGGCCGATCATCGGCATCGACCCGGTGCCGGGCCGGGTCGGTCACCCGTTCCGCATCCTCATGCTGTTCGCCACGATGCCGTTCCACGCCTTCCTCGGCGTGGCCATCATGAGCGTCTCCGAGGACGGCGGCGGCCTGATCGCGGCGCAGCACTACCTGCCGCTCATCGGGCGCGCCGACGCGGTCTTCCAGCAGCAGGTCGGCGGCGGCCTGATCTGGTCCTCGGGCGACATCGTCGGGCTGCTGTTCATCTTCGTGGCCGCGGCGCAGTGGATGCGGGCCAGCGAGCGCGAGGCCGCCCGCGAGGACCGGCGGTTGGACCGGCTCGAGGCGGCCGAGCGGGCGTGAGGCTGCGCCGGCGCCGCCCGGCGGCCGCGCCTGCGTCGTACCACGACGACGGCACGCTGACCGTGCTGGTGCGCGCCGCCGACCCGGCGGTGGCCGACTCAGCGGTGCTCGCGGCCGCGGGCCTCGACCTGTCGGTGCCGCTGCTGGTGCGCCACCACCTGCTGCTGCCCGGCGACGCGGCGGTGGCCGAGGCCGGCCGGCTGCTGGCTCAGGACGGCTACCAGCTGTCGGTGGTCGATCCCGGTCCGCCTGTCCAGGTCCGGGCCTGGCGGACCCAGCTGCTGACCGCGCTCTCGGCGGCCCAGGAGCGGTCCCGGATGGCCGGGCTGGCGCAGCGGCTCGGCGGGGACGTCGACGGCTGGGACGCCTGCGGTCCCGGGCCGGGCACGCCCGGCTAGGCTCCTGCACCATGTCGGCGTCCTCCAGCTCCGCGCCCTCCGCGCACACGGTCCTCGTCTACAGCGACGACCCGAACTTCCGCGACGCCATCCGGCTCGCCGTCGGTCGGCGGCCGGCTCCGGACCTCGGTCGGGTGGAGTACGTCGAGTGCGCCACCGGCGCCGACGTGCTGGCCGCGGTCGACGCCGGCGGCATCGACCTGGCCGTGCTGGACGGCGAGGCGCGGCCCACCGGCGGCCTCGGGCTGGGCAAGCAGCTCAAGGACGAGCTCGAGGACTGCCCGCACACCCTCGTCCTGGTCGCCCGCAAGGACGACCAGTGGCTCGCGAAGTGGTCGCTCGCCGACGCGGTCCTGTCGCTGCCGGTCGACCCGCTGCTCACCGCCGCCGCTGTCGCCGACCTGCTGCGCTCGCGGGCGGCCGCGCTGCCGGTGCGCCGCGCCGCGCGGGTCTAGAGCGACCGGGCCGGTGTCGCAGACCTGGGCGGGGCTGCTGTCCTCGCTGCTCGCCGGGCAGTCGCTGTCGGCCGAGGACACCCGCTGGGCGATGCGGGAGGTGATGAGCGGGGACGCCACCCCCGTCCAGACCGCGGGCTTCGTCATCGCGCTGCGCGCCAAGGGCGAGACGCCCGAGGAGGTCGCCGGGCTGGTCGAGGCGATGCTCGAGTTCGCGGCGCCGGTGGCGGTGCCGGGCCGGGTCGTCGACACCTGCGGCACCGGGGGCGACCGCTCCAACACCGTCAACATCTCCACCATGGCTGCCCTCGTGGTGGCCGGCGCCGGCATCCCGGTCGCCAAGCACGGCAACCGCGCGGCCTCGTCGGCGTGCGGGTCTGCCGACCTGCTCGAGGAGCTCGGCGTCGTCGTCGACCTGCCGCCGGCGCAGGTGGCCGCCTGCGTCGCCGAGGCCGGGATCGCCTTCTGCTTCGCGCCGGTGTTCCACCCCGGCATGCGGCACGCCGCGGTGCCCCGCCGCGAGCTCGGCGTGCCGACCGTCTTCAACGTCCTGGGTCCGCTCACCAACCCGACCCGGCCCGGGGCGCAGGCCGTCGGGGTGTCAGACGCCCGGCTCGCGCCGGTCATGGCCGGCGTCCTGGCCGCGCGCGGGGCGGACGCGCTGGTCTTCCGCGGTGACGACGGCCTGGACGAGCTCACCACCACCGGCACGTCGACGGTGTGGAGCGTCGCGGGCGGCACCGTGACGGCGTCGTCGTTCGACCCGGCGTCGCTCGGGCTGCGCCGCGCCACCCTCGCGGACCTGCGCGGCGGCGACGCCCCCGCCAACGCCGCGGTCGCCCGGGAGCTGCTCGCCGGCAAGACCGGTCCGGTCCGCGACGCGGTGCTGCTCAACGCCGCCGCGGCCCTCGCCGCGTTCGAGGCCTCCACCGGTGCGCTCGAGGACCGGCTCGCGACCGGCCTCGTGACCGCGACGGCCGCACTCGAGACCGGGGGAGCCGCGGCCGCGTTGGAGCGCTGGGTCGCGGTCTCGCAGCGGCTGCGGCCCTAGGAAACCGGTCGCGTCCGGTCGTACCCGACCGGCAGGCTGCACCCGATGAGCACTTCCCGCCCCGCCGCCGGGGACCGCCTGGACCCGGTCGTCCGGCGCTACCTCGCCTCGGTGGCCGTGTCCCGGTTCGGCACCGGGCTGACCCTGCCGTTCACGCTCATCCTGCTGCACGAGGTGCGTGGCATCGACCTGCCGACGGTCGGGCTGCTGATGGCGCTGCCCGGCGCGGTCGGGCTGGCCGCGGTGCCGGTCAGCGGCGCGCTCGTCGACCGGTTCGGTCCGCGCGCGGTGCTGCGCGGCTGCCTGCTGCTGCAGGCCGTCGGCACCGCCTTGCTGGCCTTCGGCAGCACGCCGGCCCAGGTCCTGCCGGCGCTGCTGCTCAACGGCCTGGGCATCGGCCCCTCGTTCCCGGCCGGCAACGCGCTGCTCGCCGGCCTGCTCAGCCGGCCGGAGCAGGCGCCGCGCGCGTTCGGCGTGCAGTTCACCGTCATCAACGCGGGGGTCGGGCTCGGCGGACTGGTGGCCGCGGTGGTGGTCGACGTGCACCGGGCGGTGACGTTCGAGGTGCTGTTCCTCGCCTGCGCCGTGGCCTGCCTGCTGCAGTTCCTGGTGCTGCCGCCCGCGGCCCCGCCGGTGCACGACGAGGACGCCGACGCCCCGTCGTACCGGGAGGTGCTGGCGGACCCGGTGTTCCGGCGGCTGTGCATGGTGTCGCTGCTGTTCGCGATGACCGGCTACGCCGCGCTCGACACCGGGCTGCCGGCCTTCGCGCGCGTCGAGGGCGACGTGGCGCCGTCCACCATCGGGCTGGTC
>JAOPVD010000143.1 GCA_025966295.1 Frankiales bacterium
GGCCGGGGACGAGGAACGCCGTCTGCCGCAGCCGGTCGCGCACGGCGGTGACGTCGGCGACCGAGCCCTTCGCGAACAGCGGCAGGTCGGGCCACCAGCGGACCGTCGTACCGGTCTGGGTCTTGGCTGCCTTGCCGGCCACCGACAGGCCGGGGCGCGGGGTGAAGGCGGCCTTCGGGCCGTCGCCGTCGAAGACACCGGCAACGCCGCGTTGGAAGCTCATGGTGTGCACCCGGCCGCCCCGGCGGACGTGCACGTCGAGGCGGGCCGACAGCGCGTTGACGACCGAGGCGCCGACGCCGTGCAGACCACCGGAGGTCTTGTAGCCGTCGCCGCCGAACTTGCCGCCGGCGTGCAGCTTGGTGAGCACCAGCTCGACGCCGGTCAGGCCGCTCTTGGGGTTGATGTCGACCGGGATCCCGCGGCCGTCGTCGTGCACCTCGATCGAGCCGTCCTCGTGGAGCACCACCTCGATCCGGTTGCAGTGCCCGGCGAGCGCCTCGTCGACGGCGTTGTCGACGATCTCGTAGACCAGGTGCGTGAGGCCCTTGGAGTCGGTGGAGCCGATGTACATGCCAGGCCGCTTGCGGACGGCCTCCAGGCCCTCCAGGACCGAGAGGTCCTTCGCGGTGTACCCGCCCTTCTGGGGGGTGGGCTCGGCGGCGGCGCTGGTCACACTTCTCCTCGTTCAGGGCGTTGCGGGAAGGCTTCCATCATCCCATGCACCACGGTAGGCACCGGGTGCGACACGATGACGCCTGTGGGTGACCTGAGCCGCTTGCCGAAGGCCCACCTGCACCTGCACCTGACCGGCGGGATGCGCCCCCGGACGCTGCGGGCGCTGGCCGCCGAGCAGGGCCGCGTGCTGCCGCACGGGCTGCTCGAGCCGTCCACCGTCGACCTGGACGCCACCGGGCTGCGCGGCTGGCTGAAGTTCCAGCGCCTGTACGACGCCGCGCGGGCCGTGCTCACCGGGCCGGCCGAGGTCCAGCGGGTGGTCCGGGAGATCGTCGAGGACCAGGCCGCGGCCGGCGTGGGCTGGCTGGAGCTGCAGGTCGACCCCTCGTCGTACGCGCCGCGGCTCGGCGGGCTGCAGGCCACCGTGGAGCTGGTGCTCGACGCGCTGCAGCAGGGCTCGGCGGCGACCGGCGTCGGCACCGGGCTGGTGCTCGCGGGCAACCGGACCCGCAACCCGGCCGAGACCGAGACGCACGCCCGGCTGGCCAGGCGGTTCGCCGGCCGCGGCGTGGTGGGCCTCGGGCTGTCGAACGACGAGACCCGGGGCGACATCCGGGACTTCGAGAAGGCGTTCCGGCTGGCGCGGGACGCCGGCCTGATCGCGGTGCCGCACGCCGGGGAGCTGCGCGGTGCCGGCAGCGTCCGGCTGGCGGTGGAGCGGCTGGGGGCGCAGCGGGTCGGGCACGGGGTGCGCGCGGTGGAGGACCCGGACCTGCTCGAGCTGCTCGCCACGCTGGAGGTGGCCTGCGAGGTGAACCCGGTGTCGAACCTCGCGCTGCACGTGCACACCTCGGTGGCCGACAACCCCTGGCGGCAGCTGCGGGCGGCCGGGGTGCCGGTCGCGGTGGGGGCGGACGACCCGCTGCTGTTCGGCGCCGACCTGGTGGCCAACTACGCCGCGCTGGCGCCGACCGACGCGGAGGCGGCCGACCTGGCGCGCTGCTCGATCACCGCCTCGACGGCGCCGGAGGACCGCAAGGCCCGCCTGCTCGCCGCCGTCGACGCCTGGCTGACCCCCTGACCGACCCGCCTGCGTCATCAGGCCCGCGCGCGACCGTCGTACCAGTTGTGATGACGCAAGCGGTACGGCGCCCGCGGAAGGTGGGGGACACGCCGGTGGGACCAGTGGGGCAGGTGGTGGCGGTGGGATCGGTCGGCGTGGCAGGATCATGAGCAGCACGACGACGCCCACGAGGCCGCTGGGGAAGGCGCACCTCGACCTGGGAGGAACCGTGACGTCTGGCGTGCTGTACGTGCACTCCTGCCCGCCCGCGCTCTGCCCCCACGTCGAGTGGGCGGTGGCGAGCGAGCTGGGCACCCGCGTGTCCCTGACCTGGACGGCCCAGCCGGCCGAGCCCGGGGTGCTGCGCGCGGAGTCGGCCTGGCGCGGTCGTCCCGGGACGGCCGGCCGGCTGGCCGCTGCCCTCAAGACCTGGAAGATGATCCGGTACGAGGTCACCGAGAACCCGGCCGCGGGTGTCGACGGGGAGCGCTACAGCGTCACGCCCGACCTCGGGGTCTTCCGCACCATCATCGGCGCCAACGGCGACATCGTCGTCGGCGAGGACCGGTTGCGGCAGCTGCTCGCCACCGCCCAGGGCCCGCAGCTTGCGCACGGCATCGACGCCCTGCTCGGCAGCGCCTGGGACGACGAGCTCGAGCCCTACCGCGAGGCCGGCGAGGGCGCGCCCGTCACCTGGCTGCACCAGGTCGTCTAGCACTGCGGTCCCGCCCGCAGGAGTGGATCTTGGTCCGGCGGGGGAGAGGACCGGAGTGCTGAGACGCCTGGATGCCCTCGACCGCCGGCTGTTCCGCGCCGCCCACCGCCGGCACGCGCCGGTCCTCGACCGGGTCCTCCCGCAGCTGACCTCCAGCGCCGACCACGGCCTGCTCTGGTACGGCGTCGCGGGCGCGCTCGCGCTCAGCGGCCAGCGCCGGGCGGCCGTCCGCGGGCTGGCCTCGCTGGCGGTGGCCAGCGCGGTCGCCAACGTCCCGGCCAAGTACGCCGCCCGCCGGTCGCGGCCGCTGCTGGAACCGGTGCCGCTGCCGCGGCAGCTGCTGCGGCAGCCGACCACGACCAGCTTCCCGAGCGGCCACAGCGCCAGCGCCGCGGCGTTCGCCGCCGGGGTGGCCCTCGAGTCGCCGCGGCTGGCCGCCCCGGTCGGGCTGCTCGCCGCGGGCGTCGCCTACGGCCGGGTGCACACCGGCGTGCACTACCCCGGCGACGTCGTGGCCGGCGTCGCCCTCGGGGCCGCCTGCGCGGTCGCGGTGAAGCGGGTCTGGCCGGCCAGGCCGGACCGCCCCGCGGCCGGCCAGGTCGCGGTCGAGGCGCCGGCGCTGCCCGACGGCGCCGGCCTCGTGCTCGTCGTCAACACCGGCGGCGGCTCGGCGGACCAGGTGGACGACGTCGAGCAGGCCCTGCGGGAGCAGCTGCCGCGCGCCGAGGTGGTGCGGGCCGAGGACGACATCGAGCAAGCCCTGCGCAAGGCCGCGGCCACGGCGACGGTGCTGGGCGTGATGGGTGGCGACGGCACGGTGAACTGCGCCGCCGGCATCGCCCTGGAGGCCGGCCTGCCGCTGGCCGTGGTCCCGGGCGGGACCCTCAACCACTTCGCCGGGGAGCTGGGGATCGACTCGGTGGACGACGTCGTCGAGGCGGTCCGCCACGGCAGCGCCGTACGCGTCTCGGTGGGGACCGCCGGGGAGGGGCTGTACTTCCTCAACACGTTCGCGATCGGGGTCTACCCCGACCTGGTCCGGGAGCGGGAGAAGCACGAGGGGCGCCTCGGCAAGTGGCCGGCGATGGCGCTCGCCACCGCGCGGGTGATGCGGCGGGCCGAGTCGGTGGCCCTACAGGTGGACGGCGAGGACCGTCGGCTCTGGACGCTGTTCGCCGGCAACGGGCACTACCACCCGAGCGGGTTCGCGCCGACCTGGCGGGAGCGGATGGACGACGGCTGCATCGACATCCGGCTGATCGACGCCGACCGCCGCCTCGCGCGCACCCGGATGACGCTGGCGCTGCTGACCGGGCGGCTCGGTCGCAGCCGGGTCTACGAGGAGCGGGTGGTCGGGCGGCTGCCCGTGCGGTCCCGTGAGGGCGGCCTGAGCATCGCCCGCGACGGCGAGGTGTCCGACGGGCCCGACCAGCTGCTGCTGCGGGCCGCCGACGCGCCGCTGGTCGTCTACCGGCCATGAGCCGCCTGCAGCGCGGCGTGGTCCTCGCCGCAGTCCTGGCCACCCTGGCGCTGGTGCTGCCGCTGGCGGTCCTGGTCCGGGACGGCTGGGAGCCGCTGCGCCGCGCGGACACCCGGGTCGAGGACGCCTGGGACCTGCCGGCCGGGTGGGCCCGTGACCTGACGCTGGCAGTCACGCAGCTCGGCGCCCCGCTGCTGCTGGAGCTCGCTGCCGTCCTGATCGCGCTGTGGCTGCTGCGGCAGCGCCGGCACCGGCTCGCGGTGTACGTGCTGGTCAGCGTCCTGGGCGCCGAGCTGGTGTCGACCACCTCCAAGCACCTGGTGGCCCGGGTCCGGCCCTGCATCGACGCCGCGTCGTGCCCGCAGTCGACGTCGTTCCCCTCCGGGCACGCGGTCGGGGCGGCGGCGTTCTGGATCACCGTGGCGGTGCTGCTGCTGCCGGTGGTGGGCCGCAAGGCCTGGGCGCTGCTGCTGCTGCCGCTGGCCGTCGCGGCGTCCCGGGTGCTGCTCGGCGTCCACTACCCGAGCGACGTGATCGCCGGGCTGGTCGTGGGAGGCTGCTGGGCGGCAGCCTGGACCGCGGTGTTCGCCGCCTGGCGCGACGAGCGGGAGGGTCGTGACGTGCCGTTGGAGGAAGGCGTCGGGTGACAGCGTGAGGGAGCCGGCGGAGGACCTGCGGGCGATCGCGTTCTGCCTCGAACGGGCCCTCGAGCCGTCGTACCGGGTGAAGGCGTTCCGCACCGCCGCTGCGGTCGTCGACGGGATGCCGCGGGCCGACCTGGCGGCGCGGGCGGCCGCCGGTGGGCTGGAGGAGCTCCCCGGCATCGGCAAGGTCACCGCCCTGGTGATCTCCGAGTCGCTGGCCGGCGACGAACCCAACTACCTGCGCCGGGTCGCCACCCTCGGCGGCACCCCGGTGTCGGAGGGTGCGGCGGCGCTCCGGGCGGCGCTGCAGGGCGACTGCCACACCCACTCCGACTGGAGCGACGGCGGCTCCCCGATCGGGGAGATGGCCCGCGCCGCACGGGATCTGGGCCACTCCTACATCGTGCTGACCGACCACTCGCCGCGGCTCACCGTGGCCCGCGGGCTGTCACCCGAGCGGCTGCGCGAGCAGCTGGACGTCGTGGCCCGGACCAACGAGGAGCTCGCCGACGAGGCCGCCTCCGGCGCACCCGAGCTCCGGATCCTCACCGGGATCGAGTGCGACATCCTCGAGGACGGCTCGCTGGACCAGGAACCGGAGCTGCTCGCCCGGCTCGACCTGGTGGTGGCCTCGGTGCACTCCAAGCTGCGCATGGAGTCCAAGGACATGACGCCCCGGCTGGTGGCCGCGGTCAGCAACCCGCACACCGACGTGCTGGGGCACTGCACCGGCCGGCTGGTGAAGGGCAAGGGCCGGCCGGAGTCGGAGTTCGAGGCCGACCTGGTCTTCGCGGCCTGCGCCCAGTTCGACGTGGCGGTGGAGGTCAACAGCCGGCCGGAGCGGCTCGACCCGCCGAAGCGGTTGCTGCGGTTGGCGGTCGAGGCCGGTTGCAAGGTGGCGATCGACACCGACGCGCACGCGCCGGGCCAGCTCGACTGGCAGCACCTGGGCTGCGAGCGGGCCTACCTGACCGGCGTGACCGCCGACCGGGTCATCAACGCCTGGTCCGCCGCCGAGCTGCTGGCCTGGACCCAGGCCCGCCCGACCTCCCGGTGATCCACGGAAGCGGCGCCCACGTCTGAGCGGCCCGAACGTGGGCGCTGGTTCCGTGGATCACCGGGAGTTGGGGCGCTGCAGGGGGATCAGGGACTGGACCGGGCCGGTGAGGACCGCCACGAGGTCGTCGGGCACCGCATCGGCCACCAGCAGCGCGCAGGCGGCGTCGAGGCACAGCGCCAGCACCCGCGACACCTCCCGCTCGTCGACGCCGGCCGAGCAGGTGCGGCAGGGGCGGGACAGGCCCTCGGCACCGGACCGGCGCACCAGCGCCCAGACCCGGCGGCGGCTGGTCAGCACCGCCGCCTGGAAGGCGGTGTCGCGCGCGGAGGAGCGGTCCGACTCGTCGACGAAGGACCGGTCGACGAGCACGTCGTAGACGGCCTGGCCCTCGCTGTCATGGCAGCGCATCGCCAGCCGCGGCATGACGGCCAGCAGCGCCTTGACCGCGTCGCCGTTCGGGCCCAGGTCGGGCTCCACGACGAGCGCCTGCGGGTAGACGGTGCGCCAGGGGCGCAGCAGCGCGGCGTGCTCGGAGCGTGACAGCACCGGTCGGGCGTAGGACCCGGCGATGGCGTCCCGGACCGCCTTGAGCGCGGTGCTGGTGATGGCCGGGTCGACGGTCAGGTACGCCGCTTCGCCGCGCAGGTCGTCCTCGAACAGCGCCGCGACCGCCTCGAAGGCCGCCAGCACCTCCAGCACCAGCGGGCTGTCGGGGGACAGCGCCCTGTCACGGGCCGCGGCGACGGCGCTGTTGTTGGTCCAGGCGTCGGCCAGCAGCGGCAGGTCGCGGTCCGCGACGTGCGCGAGCTGCGCCAGCACGCCGAGGATGTCCCCCAGGTTCGGGTGGTCCTCGAGACGGTCGACCGTGCGTCGCGCCATGCCAGCTCCTTCGTCGCCTTGCTGGATTCTGCGGCAGCCGCGGCCCCGATCTGGAGCGAATCGCCCAAGATTAGTCAGAAGGGACCAGGTTCACGCCGCACCGAAGGACGGCGGAATGGTGGCGGGCCGGGGAGCGCTGCACGCGGTGTGAGCATCGAGGTGCGCCGGGCCGAGGACCGCTTCGCGACCCGCATCGACTGGCTGGACAGCCGGCACAGCTTCTCCTTCGGCCACCACTACGCGCCGGACAACACCCACCACGGGCTGCTGATGGTCAACAACGACGACGTCGTCACCGCCGGCAGCGGCTTCGAGACCCACCCGCACCGGGACATGGAGATCGTGACCTGGGTGCTCGACGGGTCGCTGGTGCACCAGGACTCCACCGGGCACAGCGGCGTCATCTACCCCGGTCTGGCCCAGCGTATGCGCGCCGGCACCGGCACCCTGCACCGCGAGAAGACCGACTCCTGGCGCCTCCTGGGGGAGCCGCACGCCGACCCGGTGCGCTTCGTGCAGATGTGGGTGGTCCCCGACGAGGGCGGGCTGCGGCCCGGCTACGAGCAGCTCGAGATCCAGGACGAGCTGCTGCGCGGCGGGCTGGTGCCCGTCGCGTCCGGGATGGCCCGGCACGCCGACGCGGCCGCCATCCGGATCGGCAACCGGTACGCCGCCCTGCACGCGGCCCGGCTCGGCCCCGGCCAGTCGGTCGAGCTGCCGGAGGCGCCGTACCTGCACCTGTTCGTGCCGCGCGGCGAGGTGGCGCTCGAGGGGGCCGGGGCGCTGGGCACCGGTGACGCGGTCCGTCTCACCGCCACCGGCGGCCAGCGCGTGACGGCCACCTCAGCGGCCGAGGTCCTCGTCTGGGAGATGCACGCGGCGCTCGCCGCCTAGAACCGGTGCCGCTCCTTGTGGCCGGTGAGCTGCTCCCAGGCCTCCGCGACGTTGGCGTAGACCGCCCCGTCCGGGAGCCGGTCGACCAGCGCCAGGATGTCGTCCGTGGCGTGCTCGTCCCGGGCGCGCTGCCGGATCGTCCCCGTGTCCGCCGGCCAGATGCTCTTGCCCAGGACCGCCGCGAGCCGGGCGCGGCCCTCGACGTCTTCCTCGGTGAGCCCCGCCGGCACGCCGCCGGTGAGGGTGGTGTCGGGGGCGCGGTCGACCTCCGGCTGGTCCTCCCCGGACGGCTCGGCGCTCTTCCACTCCTCGCCGCGGACCTCGCGGTCGGCCTGCACCAGGCCGCGGGTTTCCTTCTCCAGCTGGTCGTCCAGCCGGGCACCGTGCTTGCTGCTGCCTCGCTCCATGTCGGGCCGATACCCCGGCGCCGTCGGACCAACCCGCACAGCAGTCTCACCCGCGCGGCCAGGCATGGCCGCCGGGAAGCGCGGGCAGGCCCAAGGCATGAGAGAGCCCCGACTGGCCGCCCTGCTGCCGGCGCTGCTGTTCGCCGGACTGCTCTACTCGGCGGGCGCCACGACGTCCGCCAGCGACAGCAAGACCGGCGGCACCGTGCAGATGACCGTCACCCCTAGCCGCTGACCTCGCTCGACCCGGCCTCGATCTCCTTGCCCGGGTCCACCTGCTCATCGCGCAGCCGGTAGCGGTCGACCGCCTTGGTGGGCACGTCCGCGTCCACCTCACCGCGCTGCGCCAGTTCGGTGAGCACCGCGGTCGCGATCGACTCCGGGTCGATGTGGAAGTGGCGGCGCAGCGCGGCGCGGGTGTCGGAGCGGCCGAAGCCGTCGGTGCCGAGGGACGTGTAGTCGCCGGGCACCCAGCGGCTTATCTGGTCGGGCACCGCCCGCATCCAGTCGCTGACCGCGACGACCGGTCCGGTGGCGCTCAGCAGCGCCTGGGTGACGTACGGCGTGCGGGGCGCCTCGTCGGGGTGCAGCAGCGCGTGCTCGTCGGCCTCCAGGGCGTCGCGGCGCAGCTCGTTCCAGCTGGTGACCGACCAGATGTCGACGCCGACGCCCCAGTCGGCGCGCAGCAGCTCCTGGGCGGCCAGCGCCGTGCGCACCGAGATCCCGCTGGCCAGCACCTGGGCCTGCGCGGGGACGCCCTCGGAGCGGGCCAGCCGGTACATGCCGCGCAGCACGCCCTCCCGCAGCCCGGGGATGTCGGGCAGCGCCGGCTGCGGGTACGGCTCGTTGTAGAGGGTCAGGTAGAAGAAGACGTTCTCGGGCGACGGGCCGTACATCCGCAGCAGGCCGTCCTCGACGATGAACGCCAGCTCGTAGCCGAAGGCGGCGTCGTAGGACACCACCGCCGGGTTGGTGGACGCCAGCAGCAGCGAGTGGCCGTCCTGGTGCTGCAGGCCCTCGCCGTTGAGGGTGGTGCGCCCGGCGGTGGCACCGAGCAGGAAGCCGCGGCCGAGCTGGTCGGCCATCTGCCACATCTGGTCGGCGGTCCGCTGGAAGCCGAACATCGAGTAGAAGATGTAGATCGGGATCATCGGCTCGCCGTGGGTGGCGTACGACGTGCCGGCGGCGATCGTGGAGGCCATCGAGCCGGCCTCGGTGATGCCCTCGTGCAGGATCTGGCCGCTCTCGGACTCCTTGTAGGAGAGCAGCAGCTCGCGGTCGACGGCTTCGTACCGCTGCCCGAACGGCGAGTAGATCTTGGCGGTCGGGAACATCGCGTCCATGCCGAAGGTCCGGGCCTCGTCCGGGACGACCGGCACGAAGCGGGCGCCGATCCCCTTGTCCTTCATGAGGTCCTTGAGCAGCCGGACGAACGCCATCGTGGTCGCGACCGGCTGCTTGCCGGAGCCGCCCTTGAGCTCGTCGTAGACCGTGACCGGCGGCAGCGGCAGCGACTCCTTGCGGACGACCCGCTTCGGCATCGAGCCGCCCAGGGCCGCCCGGCGCTCCTTCATGTACTCGATCTCGGCGCTGTGCGGACCCGGGTGGTAGTACGGCGGCAGGCCGCTCTCGAGGGCCTTGTCGCTGATGTCGATGTAGAGCCGGTCGCGCAGCTCCTTGAGCTCGTCGACGGTGAGCTTCTTCATCTGGTGGGTGGAGTTGCGGCCCTCGAAGTCCTTGCCGAGCGTCCAGCCCTTGATGGTGTGGGCCAGGATCACGGTCGGCTGGCCGACGTGCTCGGTCGCGGCCTTGAAGGCCGCGTAGACCTTGCGGTAGTCGTGGCCACCGCGCGGCAACCCGCGGATCTGCTCGTCGGTGAGGTGCTCGACCATCTTGCGCAGCCGCGGGTCCGTGCCGAAGAACTTCTCGCGGGTGTACGCGCCCTGCTCGACCGAGTAGGTCTGGAACTGGCCGTCGGGGGTG
>JAOPVD010000144.1 GCA_025966295.1 Frankiales bacterium
CAAGAACGCCAACAAGGACGCCCGCGTCCACGTGAAGCTGGTGGCCGAGGTCGGGGTCGGCACCGTCGCCGCGGGCGTGTCCAAGGCGCACGCCGACGTGGTGCTCATCTCCGGCCACGACGGCGGCACCGGAGCCTCGCCGCTGACGTCGCTGAAGCACGCCGGGGCGCCGTGGGAGCTCGGCCTGGCCGAGACCCAGCAGACGCTGCTGCTCAACGGCCTGCGCGACCGCATCACGGTGCAGGTCGACGGCCAGCTCAAGACCGGCCGGGACGTCGTCATCGCCGCGCTGCTCGGCGCCGAGGAGTTCGGCTTCGCCACCGCCCCGCTGGTGGTGAGCGGCTGCGTGATGATGCGCGTCTGCCACCTGGACACCTGCCCGGTCGGGATCGCGACCCAGAACCCCGAGCTGCGCAAGAAGTTCACCGGCACGCCCGAGTTCGTCGTGACCTTCTTCGAGTACATCGCCGAGGAGGTCCGCGAGCACCTGGCCCGGCTCGGCTTCCGCAGCATCGAGGAGGCCGTCGGGCACGCCGAGGTGCTCGACACCCGGCGCGCCATCGAGCACTGGAAGGCCTCCGGCCTCGACCTGTCGCCGGTGCTGCACGTGCCCGACCTGCCGGCCGGCACGCCGCTCACCAAGCAGGTCGAGCAGGACCACGGCCTGCAGCACGCGCTCGACAACACCCTGCTGCAGCTGTGCGAGGGCGCGCTCGACGAGGGCACCCCCGTCTCGCTGGAGCTGCCGGTGCGCAACGTCAACCGCACCGTCGGCACCATGCTCGGCGCCGAGCTCACCCGCCGGCACGGCGGCGGCGGCCTGCCCGACGGCACGATCGACATCACCTTCACCGGCTCCGCGGGGCAGTCGTTCGGCGCCTTCGTGCCGCGCGGCATCACGATGCGGCTGCTCGGCGACGCCAACGACTACGTCGGCAAGGGCCTGTCCGGCGGCCGCCTGGTGGTCCGGCCGGCCCTCGACGCCACCTTCACGGCCGAGGACAACGTCATCGCCGGCAACACCCTGCTGTACGGCGCCACGTCCGGCTCCCTGTTCGTCCGGGGCCGGGTCGGCGAGCGGTTCTGTGTCCGCAACTCCGGCGCCACCGCGGTCGTCGAGGGCGTCGGCGACCACGCCTGCGAGTACATGACCGGCGGCCGGGTCGCGATCCTGGGCCCGACCGGCCGCAACGTGGCCGCCGGCATGAGCGGCGGCACGGCGTACGTGGTCGACCTCGACCCGCGCAACGTCAACGCCGAGATGGTCGACCTCGACCCGCTCGACGAGGGCGACCGCGAGACGCTGCGCCAGATGCTCGCCGACCACGTCACGGAGACCGGCTCGCCGGTCGCCGAGGGGCTGCTCGACCAGCTGGACCGCTTCACCAAGGTGATGCCGCGCGACTACAAGCGCGTGCTCGCCGAGATGGCCGCCGAGGCCGACGCCAACGACCTCACGACCGCAGGGAAGGGCTGACATGGCCGACCCCCAGGGCTTTTTGAAGCTCGACCGCCAGACCCCGACCCGGCGGCCCGTCGACGTCCGGATCCGGGACTGGAAGGAGGTCTACGAGGACTTCCCGGCGGAGGCCTCCAAGGACCAGGCCGCGCGGTGCATGGACTGCGGCATCCCGTTCTGCCACAACGGCTGCCCGCTCGGCAACCTCATCCCCGAGTGGAACGACCTCGTCTACAAGGACGACTGGCAGGAGGCCATCGAGCGCCTGCACGCCACCAACAACTTCCCGGAGTTCACCGGCCGGCTCTGCCCGGCGCCGTGCGAGGCCGCCTGCGTGCTGGGCATCAACGCCGACCCGGTGACCATCAAGCAGGTCGAGGTCGAGATCGTCGACCGCGCCTGGGAGGAGAACTGGATCCTCCCGTCGCTGCCGCGCGAGCAGACCGGCCGCAGCGTGGCCGTGGTGGGCTCCGGCCCGGCCGGGCTGGCCGCCGCCCAGCAGCTGACCCGCGCCGGGCACGCCGTCACCGTCCTGGAGCGGGCCGACCGGATCGGCGGCCTGCTGCGGTACGGCATCCCCGAGTTCAAGATGGAGAAGCGGCACCTGGAGCGCCGGCTGGACCAGATGCGCGCCGAGGGCACCGAGTTCCGGACGTCCGTCGACGTCGGCGTCGACCTCACCGTCGAGCAGCTCAGGGCCGACTTCGACGCGGTCGTGCTGGCCGGCGGCGCGACGCTCGGCCGCGACCTGCCGGTGCCCGGTCGGGAGCTGGACGGCATCCACCTGGCGATGGACTACCTCGTCCCGGCCAACAAGGTGCAGGAGGGTGACCTCACCACCTGGCCGATCACGGCCGCGGGCAAGCACGTCATCATCATCGGCGGCGGCGACACCGGCGCGGACTGCCTCGGCACCGCCCACCGCCAGGGCGCGCTCTCGGTCACCCAGCTCGAGATCATGCCGGAGCCGCCCCAGACCCGGGCCGCCTCCACGCCCTGGCCGCTGTGGCCGCTGATGTTCCGGACCTCCTCCGCGCACGAGGAGGGCGGCGAGCGGGTCTTCTCGGTCAACACCCAGCGCTTCGTCGGCCAGGACGGCCGGGTCGACGCGATCGAGCTGGTCGAGGTCGAGCTCAAGGACGGCCGCTTCGAGCCGGTCCCCGGCACCGAGCAGACCCTCCCGGCCCAGCTGGTGCTGCTGGCCATGGGCTTCACCGGTCCGCAGCAGGAGGGCCTGCTGCAGCAGCTCGGCGTCGAGCTCGACCAGCGCGGCAACGTCGTACGCGACAGCGGCTGGGCCACCACGGTGCCCGGCGTGTTCGTCGCCGGCGACATGGGGCGCGGTCAGTCGCTGATCGTCTGGGCGATCGCCGAGGGCCGCTCCGCCGCGGCCGCCGTCGACACCTGGCTGGGCGGCTCCACCACCCTGCCCAGCCCGGTCCTGCCCACCTCCCGCTAAAGGCCCTCCCGGGCCGCCGCGCCCCGCCGTACCGGCGCGGTCTCCCGCCGATCATGGAGTGAGTGCCCGGCCGCTGAGCGTGGGCGGCGGGCACAAGTTCCATGATCGGCGCGGGTCGGCCCGAAGCCCGGCGGCAGGCCGGTCGGGCCAGCGGGCCGCCGTACCGGCGCGGTCTCCCGCCGATCATGGAGTGGTTGCCCGCCCGCTGAGCGTGGGCGGTGGGCACAAGTTCCATGATCGGCGGGGGGGGTACGGCGGTCCGGTGGCTCGGGCCAGGTGGGGCTGGCCATAGGGTGGCGGGCGTGAAGCGCCGCGCGAAGATCGTCTGCACGCTCGGCCCGGCGACCCACTCCTATGAACGGGTGCGCGCCCTCGTGTACGCCGGCATGGACGTCGCCCGGCTGAACTTCTCGCACGGGGCCTACGAGGATCACGCCCAGGCCTACCGCTGGGTGCGCGAGGCCAGCGACGAGTCGGGGCGCGGCGTCGGCGTGCTCGTCGACCTGCAGGGCCCCAAGATCCGGCTCGGCACGTTCCGGGACGGTCCGGTGGTGTGGGCGACGGGGGAGACCGTCACCATCACCGCCGAGGACGTCGAGGGCACCCACGACCTGGTGGGCACCACGTACAAGGGGCTGGCCGCGGACGTCAGCGTCGGGGACCGGCTGCTCGTCGACGACGGCAAGGTGGGGCTCAAGGTCGTCGGCGTGAAGGGCCTGCGGGTCCGGCTGCAGGTCACCGAGGGCGGCCCGGTCTCCAACAACAAGGGGCTGTCGCTGCCCGGCGTCGGGGTGAGCGTCCCGGCGCTGTCGGACAAGGACGAGGCCGACCTGCGCTTCGCGCTCACCCTGCGGGTCGACATGATCGCGCTGTCGTTCGTCCGCGGGCCCGAGGACGTCGAGGGCGTCCACCGGATCATGGACGAGGCCGGCCACCGGCTGCCGGTGCTCGCGAAGATCGAGAAGCCCCAGGCAGTTGACAACCTCGAGGCCATCGTCGACACCTTCGACGGCATCATGGTTGCGCGTGGTGACCTCG
>JAOPVD010000177.1 GCA_025966295.1 Frankiales bacterium
CGCGGCCCCGGGCCGCGGCGGCGACCGCCATCCGGCCGATCGTGCCGTCCGGCAGCAGCCGGCCGGTCCCCACCACCTGCTCGTCCAGCAGCGCCACGGCATGGTCGGAGACGGCGTCCCGCTCGTCCCGCTCGAGCTCCGCCGGGACACCCTGGCCGACGACGAACACCTCGTGCCGCAGGGCCAGCACCGCGGACATGTCCGCGGGCCCGGCGAGCCGCACGATCACGGTTGCCCGGGCCCCGCCTGCTGCGCGGGCACCACGCCGGTGACGTCCGGCAGCAGCGGCAGCACCCGCACCCGGGACAGCCGGAGGCCGGCACCCGCCACCTCGACGGCTCGCACCTGCGGTCGGGCGCGCAGCGACCGCAGCAGCGCCGGCGTGGCCGACACCACCGCCGCGTACACGCACGCGCAGCGGTTGTTGTACTCCCTCGCCTCCACACCGGTCGTCGTCGCGAACGTCAGGTACTGCCGCTTGAACTCCCGGTCCGACTTGGTCGCGACGGTCACCGACGCGGCGAGGGTCTTGAAGCTCTTGTGCTCGCGCAGCCGCTCCTGCGCGATGCGGGCGTAGGCCATGCCGAGGTCGGCCGGCAGGTCGGTTTCCACGTTCACCGGCAGCTGGGCGGCCTCCGGGCCGGCCTTGGCGGCCCGCAGGTAGACGCGCTGCACGGTGAACCCGCGCAGCATGGCGACGGCGTCCGTCGGGGTGCGGTAGGACGCGAAGCTCACCAGCGCGACCCGCGGCTCCTGCGCCTGCCCGGCTGCGGTCAGCGACGCCTCGGCCTGGCGGCGGTACTGCTCGACGCTGTCGCCGGGGACCGGTCCGAGGGTGGGCGAGGACGGTGTCGAGCTGGTCGCGTCGGAGGGCAGGGGCGCGACGGCGTTCTGGTCCGCCCGCCGCTCGCGGGCGTTCTCCTGGGACACCGCCAGCCCGGCACCGGCCAGGAACACCACGCCGATGAGCACGAAGCCGAGCTGCGGCAGCTCCCTCAGGACGGCCAGCGGCCCGCTCCGGGCGTACCGCTCGTCCAGCGCCCGCAGGTCGCGCAGGTCCACGCCGCGGGCGCCCTGCACGACCCGGTCCCGACGTACGGCGAGGCCGCGGGCGAGCGCCCCGAGCTTCGCGGCCGCCCGCGGGACGATCGTGTCGTCGAGGTCGCGCAGCCTCACGACATCGCCGAGATGGTGTCCAGGGCGTGCTGCAGGTCAGCGGGGTAGGCGCTCTGGAACTCCACCCAGCGGCCGTCGTCGGGGTGCGCGAACGACAGCCGCATCGCGTGCAGCCACTGCCGCTCCAGCTTGAGCTTCTTGGCCAGCGTGGGGTCCGCGCCGTACGTGATGTCGCCGACGCAGGGGTGCTTGAGCGCCGCCATGTGCACCCGGATCTGGTGGGTGCGGCCGGTCTCGAGGTGGATGTCGAGCAGGGTCGCGTGCCGGAAGGCCTCGATCGTGTCGTAGTGCGTGACACTGTCGCGGCCGCCGGCGACGACGGCGAACTTGTACGCCGACGTCGGGTGCCGGTCGATGGGGGCGTCGACGGTGCCGGTCAGCGGGTCGGGATGGCCCTGCACCAGCGCGTGGTAGCGCTTGTCGACGGTCCGCTCCCGGAACGCGTCCTTCAGGACGGTGTAGGCGCGCTCGCTCTTGGCGACCACCATCAGGCCCGAGGTGCCGACATCCAGGCGGTGCACGACGCCCTGCCGCTCCTCCGCCCCGCTGGTGCTGACCCGGTGCCCGGCCGCGGCCAGCCCGCCGATGACGGTCGGGCCCTCCCAGCCGGGTGAGGGGTGGGCGGCCACCCCGACCGGCTTGTCGACCACGATGATGGCGTCGTCCTCGTGCACCACCCTCAGTCCCTCGACGACCTCGGGGGGCGGCAGCGGGCTGCGCTCGGGCTCGGGGAGCTCGACCTCGAGGGTGGCCCCGGCCAGGACCCGGTCGGACTTGCCGCGCACCCGGCCGTCGACGCTCACGCCGCCCTGCTCGATCACCGCCGCGGCCGCCGTACGGGAGAGCCCGAACAGCCGGGACAGGGCTGCGTCGAGGCGCAGCCCGTCGAGGCCCTCGGGCACGGGCAGGGAGCGGCGGTCGGTCACCCGGTCATTCTGCCGTGTGCCGGCTTCCGTCGATCTCGACACCGCGCACGGACAGCAGGACGGCCAGCACGGCGCCGACCGTGATGGCGCTGTCGGCGAGGTTGAAGGTCGCGAAGTGCGGCAGCGAGATGAAGTCCACGACCGCGCCGCGGCCGACGCCCGGGTCGCGGAAGAGCCGGTCCACCAGGTTGCCGAAGGCGCCGCCGAGCAGCAGGCCCAGCGTGACGGCCCAGCCGGTGCTGCGCAGCCGGGGCATGGTGCGCACGATCACGACGATCACCGCCACCGCGATGGCGGTGAACACCACGGTCGCGCCCTCGGCGAAGGAGAAGGCCGCCCCGCTGTTGCGGGACACCGCGAAGGTGAGGAACCCGCCCAGCAGCTCGATGTGTTCCTTGCCCTCCAGGCGCGCCACGACGAGCAGCTTGGTCGCGAGGTCGAGCAGGATCGTCAGCAGCGCGACCAGGACGAGCAGGACCCGGGGTCGAGTCAGCGCCGTTCCTCGCGCTGCTTGCATGCCACGTCCAGCGTCGCTGCCGGTAGGGCCTGCAGACGAGCCTTCGGGATGGGCTTTCCGCAGTTCTCGCATCGTCCGTACGTGCCCGCGTCGAGGCGGGCCAACGCGCGCTCGACCTGCAGCAGCAGGTCCCGGCTGTTGTTGGCCAGCGACATCTCGTGCTCGCGCTCGAAGGTCTTGGTGCCGGCATCGGCCTCGTCGCCGGTGCCCTCGGAGCCGGCGTCCCGCTTGAGGGCGGCGCTCTGCTGTTCGGCGTCGTCGATCTCGCCGCGCAGGTCCCGGGCCTGGGCCTCGAGCTGCTTGCGGATCTCCGCGAGCTCCTTCTTGGTCCAGGCGTCGGCGCCGGTCAGCGGGGTGTCCGCGACCGGCTTCTCGGGCGCCTTGGCGGGGGCCTTCTTGGCGGGGGCCTTGGCCGGCGGCGGTTCGACCGGCGCGGGGGCGGTG
>JAOPVD010000186.1 GCA_025966295.1 Frankiales bacterium
CAAGCTGCACCGGGCCGGCATCGGCGTCCTCGTCGACTGGGTGCCCGCGCACTTCCCCAAGGACGAGTTCGCCCTCGCCCGGTTCGACGGGACGCCCCTCTACGAACACGCCGACCCGCGGCGCGGCGAGCAGATGGACTGGGGCACCTACGTCTTCGACTTCGGCCGCAACGAAGTGCGCAACTTCCTCGTCGCCAACGCGGTCTACTGGCTCGAGGAGTTCCACATCGACGGCCTGCGCGTCGACGCGGTCGCCTCGATGCTCTACCTGGACTACTCCCGCGAAGAGGGGCAGTGGGAGCCCAACCAGTACGGCGGCCGCGAGAACCTCGACGCAGTGGCGTTCCTGCAGGAGATGAACGCGGTCGTCTACCGCCGGGTGCCGTCGGCCGTCACCATCGCCGAGGAGAGCACCTCCTGGCCGGGCGTCTCGCGGCCGACCCACCTCGGCGGGCTGGGCTTCGGCTTCAAGTGGAACATGGGCTGGATGCACGACTCGCTCGACTACGTGTCGAAGGAGCCGGTCTACCGCGGCTACCACCACCACCAGATGACGTTCTCGATGGTCTACGCCTACTCCGAGAACTACGTGCTGCCGATCAGCCACGACGAGGTCGTGCACGGCAAGGGCTCGCTGCTGCGCAAGATGCCCGGGGACCGCTGGCAGCAGCTCGCCAACGTCCGGGCCTACCTGGCGTTCATGTGGGCCCACCCCGGCAAGCAGCTGCTGTTCATGGGTTCGGAGTTCGCGCAGGAGTCGGAGTGGAGCGAGAGCCGCTCGCTCGACTGGTGGCTGTTGGACCTGCCCGACCACCGCGGCGCCGCCCTGCTCGTCAAGGAGCTCAACGCGGTCTACAAGGCCACGCCCGCGCTCTGGACGCAGGACACCGACCCGGCCGGGTTCGCCTGGATCGACGCCAACGACGCGACCGGCAACGTCTTCTCCTTCCTGCGCTTCGGCAGTGACGGCTCGGCGCTGGCCTGCGTCAGCAACTTCGCCGGCATGCCGCACGAGGGCTACCGGATCGGGCTGCCGTGGGCCGGCGAGTGGACCGAGGCCCTCAACACCGACGCGGACATCTACGCCGGCAGCGGCGTCGGCAACGGCGGCGCGGTGACCGCCGCGGAGCAGGGCTGGCACGGCCAGCCGGCGTCGGCGGTGCTGCGCGTGCCGCCGCTCGGCAGCCTGTGGCTCACCTCCCCCGGCCCGCAGAAAGCCACCTAGCCCAGGCAGGATCACGCGCCCCCACGGCGAATGACGGACGCACGGGCCGTCCGCGGGAACGTGGCGGCCCCCGACAGGGGGGACTGCGGTGAACCTGCGACGTCGTGTGCTGGGCGTGCTCATGGTGGCCAGCCTGGGGGCCGGGCTGGTCTCCGCCCAGGCCGGAGACAAGGGGTCGTCGAGCACGGCCCACGCCGACCTGGTCCGCGAGCTGACCGAGATCTGCGCGCACGCCGCCCGCGGCACCTACGGCATGCCCGGGCACTTCTGCGACTCGCCGGCCACGCTCTTCCAGCAGATCGTCGGCGAGTCGGCCGACCGGATGGCCTCGGAGGCGCAGCGCGCCGCCGTCCAGACCGCCCCCAGCGGCACCACCCCGCCGCACGCCCTGGCTACCGCGATCGCACAGCGCGACCGCCTCGCCAGCCGCGGTTCGGCCCCCGAGGACAGCCACCGCTGGACCCGCAACGGCATCGGCCCGCTGCAGGCCGCCGACCCCGGCTACACCGGCGTCAACGGCCTCGGCCTGGTGGAGCTGGCCGGCCGGGTGACCGACTTCGCCTACGACAGCAAGCACCGGGTCGTCTACGCCTCGGTCGCCACCGGCGGCCTGTTCCGCTCGAACGACGCCGGCGGGCACTGGACCTCGATCGGCGAGAACCTGCCGACCCAGCTCATCGGCTCGGTCGGGTACACGCCGGCCGACGGCGGCACCGTGGTGGTCGTGACCGGTGACGGCTCGTTCGGCCGGTACAGCCTGGAAGGCGCGGGCGTCTACCGCAGCAACGACAACGGCCGCACCTGGCGGCGGGCCGCGGGCGCGCCGTCCGACGCGTTCGGCTTCAAGGTGGCCGTCGACGAGAGCAACCCCAAGGTCGTCTACGCCGCCACCGGGGCGGGGCTGTTCCGCTCCGACGACGCCGCCAAGTCCTTCCGCAACGTGGCGCTGCCGACCGGTGCCTGCGCCGGCAAGTCCAACCGCACCAAGGGCTGCCTGCTGGCCAACGTCGTGACCGACGTCGTGGTCCAGACCCCCGGCGGCACCACCGGCGCCAAGGGCGGCCGGGTGCTCGCCGCCGTCGGCTGGCGCAACGGCCAGTCCAAGAACCCCGACGGCACGGTGCAGTCGCCCAACAACGGCCTGTACACCTCCACCACCGGCAAGGCCGGCACGTTCGCGCGGCTGTCCGCCCCGGGCTTCACCCTGCAGGACCACATCGGGCGCGTCGAGCTGGGCCCGACGATCGGCCCCGCACAGAACCACGACTACGTCTACGCGCTGGTCCAGAACGCCAAGCAGACCCAGGCCGGCGGCAACCCGTCCATCCCGCTGGACCAGGCCTCCCCCGTCAACGACCAGCTCAACAGCACCGCCAGGGCCGTCGGCAGCCTCGACGGCATCTACGTCTCGTCGGACTTCGGCCAGAGCTGGGTGAAGATGGCCGACGGCATGGAGCTCGCCGCGCCCACCACCGGCTCGGCGCTGGCGGTCACCGGACCGGCGCTCGCCGGCTACGGCGCGGGCGTGCAGGCCTGGTACAACCAGTTCATCAAGCCCGACCCGACCCGGCAGGTCGGCGGCGTCCCGACCCGGCTCCTGTTCGGCCTCGAGGAGGTCTGGGAGAACGAGGAGATCAACACCCCCCAGGCCGGCCCGTCGTCGTTCCGGGTCGTGGGCCGCTACTTCAGCGGCCGGACCTGCCTGTTCCTCGACCTGCTGCCGGCCTGCCCCACCAACCGCACCGAGGCGCTGGACCAGACCACCACCACGCACCCCGACCAGCACGCGGTGCTGTTCCTCCCGGACGGCGAGGGCGGCGTGCGGGTGCTCGTCGGCAACGACGGCGGCGTCTACTCCCAGGCCGTCAACCGCAGCCAGGACTTCGCCAACGCCCGCTGGGGCAAGGGCCACAACAAGGGCCTGACGACCATCTCGCCGTACAACGTGGCGCGCGCCAAGGACGGCACGATCTGGATGGGCCTGCAGGACAACGGAACCGCCAAGATCACCGACGTCCGCAACAGCAAGGGCAAGCTCGTCCACCGGCAGCGGATGATCGAGACGCTCGGCGGTGACGGCTTCTTCGTCGGCGTCGACCCCGACAACTCCAAGCTGGCGTACGGCGAGTACGTCGGCGGCGCGATGTCGGGCACGACCGACGGCGGCCTGACCTGGAACGGCATGGCGCCGCCCATCACGCACGGGCAGTTCTCCACGCCGTTCGCAATCGACCCGCTGGACCCGCAGCACCTGATCATCGCCGGCCGCGAGGTGGTGGAGTCCGGCTCCGGGCCGGGCACCGGCACCGACGACTGGGCGCAGGTCTTCGACCTGGGCACCGCCCGGCACCCGGGCAGCGCCTCGGCGGAGGAGACCGCGGACGACTCCGCGAACTCCCAGACCGCGATCGACCTGCACGGTGCGAGCGCCTACGTCGGCTACTGCGGCGTCTGCGACGTGCTGGAGGACAAGCGACCGTTCCGCAGCGGCCTCGCGACCAACGTCGGCGGCAAGGGCAGCCCCAAGCGGTACAGCAAGTCCGGCTGGCACATCGCGGCGGCCAAGGGCCTGCCCGAGCGGTACATCACCTCGGTCGCGATGGACCGTGCGGACCCGCGGGTGGTGTACGTGACGCTGGGCGGCTACAGCCGGCGCTGGACGCCGCCGGGCAGCCTCAGCGGCCAGGGCGACGGCGGCGGCCACCTGTACAAGTCGGTGGACGCGGGCGAGCACTTCTTCGACATCTCGGCCGACCTGCCGGACGCGCCGGCCAACTGGGTGTCGCTGCGCGGCTCCCAGGTGCTCGTCGCCACCGACATCGGGGTGTTCGCCTCCCGTCCCGCTGCCGCCTGCGGCACGGCCTCGGCCCGCCGCTGCGCCGGCTTCGAGGTGCTCGGCAAGGGCCTGCCGGCCGCCCCGGTCGCCTCGATGCAGGTCGCGCCGTGGGACCCCAACGTGCTGACGGTCGCCTCCTTCGGCCGCGGTGCCTACACCTACCGCTTCGGGCCGTCCGCGGCGCCGAGCAAGCCGGTCGCCCCGCTGCCCGCGCCGAAGTTCCTCGGCAAGCGGCTGGGCCTCTACGGCTTCGAGGCCGGGGCCGACGGCTGGACCGCCGTGTCGAGCGACCCGCTCGGGTCCTGGCGACGGGCCGCGCCCGGGCACGCTTCCTCGCAGAGCTTCCAGGTGGTGCCCTACAGCAACGAGGCCTCGGTCGCGCTCCGCTCCCCGGCCCTGAAGCTGCCGGCCCGCAGCACCGTCGAGGTGTCGTGGTGGAAGACCCAGGACACCGAGCCGTGCTGCGACGGCCTGACGCTGGACTGGTCCAGCGACGGGTACGTCTGGCACACGGTCAGCACCAAGACCGAGCAGAACAAGGGCTACCCGGACTTCAGCAAGGACTCGGTCCGGTTCGTGGCCCCGGCCGGCACGCTGCTGTTGCGGTTCCGGCTCACCAGCGACGCCCTCATCGCCAGCCCGCCCTACACCGGGGTGCGGCTGGACGACATCGAGGTCCGCCGCTAGCCAGCCCAGCACGACTGCACACGACAGGGCCCGTCAGGGCCTCAGCCGGGCCCGGCACACGCTCACCTGCGGCTGCGCCTGCGCCGGTCGGGTGCAGTTCTGCTGGCGAGGGACCACCCCTGGGGGCAGCAGTCAGGCGGAGGGGGCGGTGGAGCCGCCGAGCGGCATCGGGTCCAGGCCGAGCTTGCGGTGGTCCCAGGAGCGGACCCGCTCGACGTCGAGCCGGACCGCGACCCGCTTGTGCAGCATCAGCTCAACGAACGGCTTCATCTCGTCGGTGTAGGGCCCGGTGTAGCGCTCCCACACGCTGACGCCGACCGCCCAGAGCGCGTCCGGGTCGTCCACCACGACGGCCCGACCCTCGAGCGCGACGCCCCGCAGCGCGTCGTAGGTGTGGCCGTCCTCGATGAGCACGGTGGCGCGGGGATCGCGCCGCAGGTTGGCGGCCTTCTGCGACTTGGCCTTGGTCTCGAACCACAGCTCGCCGTCGATCAGGGCGTACCACATGGCCACCAGGTGCGGCTGCCCCTCCGGCCCGACCGTCGCCAACGTGGCCGTGCGCTGCTGGGCGATGAAGGCCGCCACCTGCTCGCCCGTCATCGCGATCTGGGCGCGCTGCTTGCCGGCCATCAGTCGTGCTCTCCCGTCAACGGCATGCGGCACCGTAACAGGAACGCGTTCTAGGCGGCAGGAGGCGTCAGTACAGCGCGTTGGACAGCGCCCGGCGCCCGTTGACGATCCGCTCGTCCTCGGGGTCGAGGACCGAGAACAGCTCGAGCAGGTGGCTGCGCGCCTGGTTCCGGTCGTCCCCGGCCGAGCGCTGCACGAAGGCGATGAGGCGGTCGATGGCCGGCTGGATCTGCTCGGTCAGGATCTCGACGTCGGCGGCGGCGGTCTGCTTGGCAACGTCGTCGGGCGCAGCCGCGGCCGCTGCCAGCACCTGCTCGGGGTCGAGGTCGACCGCGCGCTGCAGCAGCTGCGACCAGGCCTTGCCGAGCGTCGCCTCGGCGTCACCGGGCTTGCGCGCCAGCAGCGCGTCGTACGCGGCGACGGCGCCGGCGTAGTCCTCGGCGGCGAGGGCGTCCTCGGCGGCGACCAGCTCGGGGTCGACGGGGACCGGCCCCGGCGCCTCCTGCGACACCTCACCGTCCGGGCCGGGCAGGCCGGCCTGCCGGGCCGCATCCAGCACCTGCTCCAGGAACTGCCGCAGCTGCGCCTCCGGCAGCGCGCCCTGGAAGCCCGGCACCAGCCGGCCGCCGAGGGCGAGGAAGACGGCCGGGATCGACTGGATCTGGAGCTGGCCCGACAGCGCCTGGTTGGCGTCGACGTCGACCTTGGCCAGGACCCAGGAGCCCCCGCCCTCCTCGGCGAGCCGCTCGAGGATTGGGCTGAGCTGCTTGCACGGCCCGCACCAGTCGGCCCAGAAGTCGACGAGCACCGGCACCTGCAGCGAGCGGCGCAGGACCTTGTCCTCGAAGTCGGCCTCCGACACATCCATGACGTACGGGCTCGTACTGGTCGGGGCCGCGGCCGGCTTGGCCAGCCGCGACAGGTCGACGGCACCGGCGATGTTGAGGTCCGTGGGACGAGTCATGCCTCAAGTGAACAGCACCACCGGGCCGCAACGCGACGCAGCCACCGGCACCCGAGGGCGCCGGTGGCTGCGAGCGGTCAGACGGTGTGCTGGGTGCCTACGGCGCGCACTGGTCGATGACCTGCGCGGTGCCGTTCACGTTGATGTCTGCGTGGAGGCAGAGGCCGGCCGCGTTGGCGGGGGCGGCGAACGCCGCGGTCGCGCCGAGGACGAGGGCGGCGAGAGCAAGGGCACGCTTCAAGGGTTTACCTCCGTGTAGACCGCCGGTCTGTTTGACCGGTCGTCTTTTCCAACGCGGGCCCGGCTGTGACCTCGCGCACCATTTTCATGATCTTTTGGGGGCCCTACTGTGGGGGTGTGGAGGACACCCGCGGTCGTGGCCTGAGGGACCTGCGCGTGTCCGTCACGGACCGCTGCAACTTCCGCTGCCCCTACTGCATGCCCCGCGAGTTGTTCGGCCCGGACCATGCCTTCCTGCCGCGCGCCGAGCTGCTCAGCTTCGAGGAGATCGCCAAGCTGGTCCGGGTCTTCGCCGGCCTCGGGGTGACCAAGGTCCGGCTCACCGGCGGCGAACCGCTGCTGCGCCGCGACCTTCAGGTGCTGGTCGGCGAGATCGCCGCCCTCCCGGGCATCACCGACCTGGCGCTCACCACCAACGGCTCGCTGCTGGCCGAGCTCGCCCAGCCGCTGGCCGCGGCCGGACTGTCCCGGATCACGGTGAGCCTGGACAGCCTCGACCCGACGGCGTTCCGGCTGCTCGCCGACACCCGGCTGCCCCTGGAGAGCGTCCTGGACGGCATCGCGGCGGCCGACGCCGCCGGGCTGCCGGTGAAGCTCAACACCGTGCTGCGCAAGGGCGTCAACGACGCCGGGCTGCTGGACCTGGTCGAGTACGCCCGGGCCGGCGGCCACACCCTGCGCGTCATCGAGTACATGGACGTCGGCAGCACCAACGGCTGGGTGCACGACGAGGTGGTGCCGTCGGCGCAGGTCCGCGCCCGGATCGCGGCCGTGCACCCGCTGGAGCCGCTCGGCGACGAGGGGACGGCGGAGCGCTGGCGGTACGCCGACGGGGCCGGCGAGGTCGGCTTCGTGTCGTCGGTCAGCAAGCCGTTCTGCGGCACCTGCACCCGGGCCCGGCTGACCGCCATCGGCGAGCTGTTCACCTGCCTGTTCGCGACGAAGGGCACCGACCTGCGCGCGGTGCTGCGGTCCGGCGCGGACGACGAGGAGCTGGCCGCGGTGGTCGGCGGTCGCTGGGCCACCCGCGACGACCGTTACTCCGAGCTGCGCGGCGCCGGCACCCCCGGCCTGCCGAAGCCGGAGATGTCCTACCTGGGCGGCTAGTCCTGCTGGAGGTGCGCCTCGACCGCCAGGGCCACCGGGCAGGCGACCAGCAGGCTCACGGGGTGCGCCGGACGAACCAGTGCGCGAACGGCGAGCCGACGGTGAGCGCGAGCAGCGTCCGGCCGGGCGACCAGCCCAGCCGGGCCCGCTGGTCGAGGACCAGCCCGACGAGGGCGAGGAACAGCACGCCGTGGATCGGCCCCAGCACCGGCACGGCGTTGAAGTCCGTGGTGCGCTTGAGGACCGAGCACACCAGCAGGATCCCGAACGAGCAGGTCTCCAGGAGCGCGACCAGGCGCAGCGCGCGCAGGGCGAGCGGCTCGGCGGTGGGGGTCAGCGTGGGGCTGGGCGTGGGGGTGGTGGTCATGTCTCCAGCTCGAAGTCGGCGAAGTCGAATCCGGGTACGACGACGCACCCGCTCAGGACAGCCTGGCCGACGGCGGGCGCGGCCGCCTGCCACTCCCCCGGCTCGACCAGGTGCTGCAGCACGCCGGTCGGCCCGAGCTCGACGGTCCGGGCCAGCGCGGGCTGCTCCGCCGTACCCCCGAGGGACAGCAGCAGCGGGCCGCCGCCCTGCCAGAGCCACAGCTCGGCCGACCGCACCCGGTGCCAGCGGGAGGACTGGCCGGGCTGCAGCAGGAACAGGATCGAGGTCGCCGGCGAGCGCTCGCCGTGGGGCGTGGCCACCGCGCCCGGGGCGCGCCAGGTCTCGCGGTACCAGCCGCCTTCGGGATGGGGCTGCAGGTCGAGCGCCGCGGGGGTCATGCGTCGAGCCCGGCCACCAGCACGTCGGCGGCGGCGTACGGGTCGAGCTCGCCGGCGACCACCCGGGTGGCCAGCGCCTGCAGGTCGTGGCCGTCGCGGAGGTCGACGCGCAGCGCCGTGAGGGCGATGGCCTCCACCTCGTCGGCGGCGCGCTTGACCCGGCGCTGCGCGAGCCGGCCGGAGCCCGCCAGCCAGTCGCCGTGCCGCTCGATCTCGTCCACGACCTCGTCGGCGCCCTCGCCGCGGGAGGCGACGGTCTTGACGATGGGAACCTGCCAGCCGTCATCGGCCCGGCGGTCACCCAGCGACAGCATGTAGCGCAGGTCGCGGGCGACCGTGTCCGCGCCGTCCCGGTCGGCCTTGTTGACCACAAAGACGTCGGCCACCTCGAGGATGCCGGCCTTGGCGGCCTGGATGCCGTCGCCCATGCCGGGCGCGAGCAGCACCAGCGTGGTGTCGGCCAGCGAGGCGACCTCGACCTCGGCCTGGCCCACCCCGACGGTCTCGATGAGCACCACGTCGCAGCCGGCGGCGGACAGCACCCGCAGCGCCTGCGGTGTTGCCCACGAAAGGCCGCCCAGGTGGCCCCGGGACGCCATCGAGCGGATGAAGACGCCGTCGTCGGTGGCGTGCTCCTGCATCCGGACCCGGTCCCCCAGCAGCGCGCCGCCGGAGAACGGCGACGAGGGGTCGACCGCGAGCACCCCGACCTTCAGGCCACGCCGCCGGTAGGCCGCCACCAGCGCGCTGGTGGAGGTGGACTTGCCGACCCCGGGCGAGCCGGTGAGCCCGATCACCCGGGCATGCCCGGCGCGGGGCGCCAGCAGCGCCATCACCTCACGCAGTGCCGGGGAGGCGTCCTCGACGAGGCTGATGAGACGGGCCACCGCCCGCGCCTCACCCGCCTCGGCACGGGCGACGAGGTCGGGGAGGTCGAGCGCCCGCCTTCCGGCGGCCAGGACCCTAGGCCTTGGGAACGGTGACGAGCAGCGCGTCGCCCTGGCCGCCACCGCCGCAGAGCGCGGCCGCACCGAGGCCGCCACCGCGGCGCTTGAGCTCGTGCACCAGGTGCAGCACGACCCGGGCGCCGGAGGCACCGATCGGGTGACCGAGGGCGATCGCGCCGCCGTTGACGTTGACCTTGTCGGGGCTCACCCCGAGGGCGCGGGTGGAGGCGATGCCGACGGCGGCGAAGGCCTCGTTGAGCTCGAACAGGTCAACGTCGTCGACGGTCTTGCCGGCCTTCTCCAGCGCCTTCTTGATGGCGTTGGCCGGCTGCTCCTGCAGCGAGTTGTCCGGGCCGGCCACGATGCCGTGGGCGCCGATCTCGGCCAGCCAGGTGAGGCCGAGCGCCTCGGCCTTCGCCTTGCTCATCACGACGACGGCGGCCGCACCGTCGGAGATCTGCGACGCGTTGCCGGCGCTGATCGTGCCGTCCTTGGTGAAGGCCGGCTTGAGCTTGGACAGCGAGTCGGCGGTGGTGCCGGGGCGGACGCCCTCGTCCTCGCTGACGATGACCGGGTCGCCCTTGCGCTGCGGGATCTCGACCGGCACGATCTCCTCGGCGAAGCGGCCGTCCTTGATGGCGGCGGCGGCGAGCTCGTGGCTGCGGGCCGCGAACTCGTCCTGCTCCTCGCGGGTCTGGGTCGGGAAGTTGGCGGCGTGCCGCTCGGTGCCCTCACCCATCGGGACCTTGTCGAAGGCGTCGAACAGGCCGTCGTGGAAGGTCACGTCGAGGATCTCGGCGTTGCCGTAGCGGTAGCCCTGGCGGCCCTTGGGCAGCAGGTACGGCGCGTTGGTCATCGACTCCATGCCGCC
>JAOPVD010000193.1 GCA_025966295.1 Frankiales bacterium
CCGGTCACCGCCGACCGGCGTACCGCCGAAGCGGCGATCGTCTCGGCAGCGGCGATCGCGAAGCGGGCCGAGACACCGGAGCGCTGGTCGACCTGGGGCGACTCCCGCACCAGGCGGGTCCAGCGAGCCACGATCTCGAGCAGGTGGTCGGGAACGACGACCGGCGTCGACGGCCACTGCAGCAGCGCTTCCTGCCGGATCAGGTCGAGCTCGTGGGTGAGGTCGATGGGGTAGTGGGTGCGGACCTCCGCCCCGAAGCGGTCCTTCAGCGGCGTGATGATGCGGCCGCGGTTGGTGTAGTCCTCGGGGTTGGCCGACGCGATCAGCAGCAGGTCCAGGGGCAGCCGCAGGGTGTAGCCGCGGACCTGGATGTCGCGCTCCTCCAGCACGTTGAGCAGTGCCACCTGGATCCGCTCGGCCAGGTCCGGCAGCTCGTTGACGCCGAAGATGCCGCGGTTGGTCCGCGGCACCAGGCCGTAGTGCACGGTCTCCGGGTCACCCAGGGTGCGGCCCTCGGCCACCTTGATCGGGTCGACGTCGCCGATCAGGTCGCCGACCGACGTGTCCGGGGTGGCCAGCTTCTCGCCGTACCGCTCGCTGCGGTGCTTCCAGGCGACCGGGGTGTCGTCGCCCTCGGCCGCGACGAGGCGCTGGCAGCGGACGCAGGCCGGCGCGTACGGGTGGTCGTTGATCTCGCAGCCCGCGATCACCGGCGTCCACTCGTCGAGCAGGCCGATCAGGGTCCGGATCAGCCGGGTCTTGCCCTGCCCGCGCTCGCCCAGCAGCACCAGGTCGTGGCCGGCCAGCAGGGCCCGCTCGATCTCGGGCAGCACGGTCTCGTCGTACCCGAGGATGCCGGGGAAGGTGGGCTCGCCTGCGGCGAGGCGGGCCAGCAGATTGTCACGGACCTCCGCCTTGACGGTCCGGTTCTGGTGGCCGCTGGCGCGCAGCTGGCCGAGGGTGGTGCGGGGAGGAGCAGTCACTCCGCCACGCTACGTCGGACCTCCGAATCCTGCACCAGGCAGACTCTGCCCCCATGGGCAGGTTCGGGGACGGGATCGGGGTCGGCTCCGATCTGGCACAGGCGGCGGAGACCGCCGTCGCGGCGGCGCTCGCGCCCCTGCACGGGCGGACGCCCGACCTGGCCATGGTGTTCGTCTCGGGCCCGCACGCCGCCGGCGCCGGGGAGCGGGCGCTGGCCCTCACCGGCGCGACCGCGACGCTCGGCTGCACCGCCGATGGCGTGATCGGGGGCGGCCTGGGCGTGGAGGGCCGGTCGGCGGTGAGCGTCTGGGTCGGTGTGCTGCCGGACGCGCGGCTGCGCACTTTCCACCTCGAGGTGATGCCGACCGACGGCGGTGCGGCCGTCATCGGGCTGCCGGAGCGGGCGCCCAGCGGCGACGAGGCCGCCGTGCTGCTGGCCGACCCGTACAGCTTCCCGGTGGACGGCTTCGTGTCCCGCGCGGCGACCGCCCTGGCCGGCCTGCCGTTCGTGGGCGGTGTCGCGCACGGCCCGGCGGGCCCGGGCTCGACCCGGCTGTGGGTGGACGGCCGGACCGTCGACCGCGGCGCCGTCGGCGTGCTCATCGAGGGCGCCTCGGTGCGGACGGTGGTCTCGCAGGGCTGCCGGGCCGTCGGGCCGGCAATGACCGTCACGGCGGCGAGCGGCAACGTCGTACAGGGGCTGGCGGGCCTGCCGGCGCTGGAGAAGGTGCGGCAGGTGCTGGCCGACCTGGTGCCGCCCGACCAGGCGCTGGCCTCGTCCGGGCTGCACCTCGGGATCGCCGCCGACGAGTACGCCGAGGAGCAGGACTACCTGGTGCGCGGCATCGTCGGCGCCGAGGGTGACGGCCTGGTGGTGGGCGACCTGGTGCAGGTCGGCCAGACCGTCCGGCTGCAGGTCCGCGACGCCGACGCCGCCGACCACGGGCTGCGGTCGGCGCTGGCGAGGTGCCCGGGTCAGCCGGGGAGCGGGGCGCTGCTGTTCTCCTGCAACGGCCGGGGTGGGCACCTGTTCGGGCCGTCGTACGGCGGCGCCTCGCACGACGTCGAGGTGGTCCGCTCGACTCTGGCGGCCGACGCGGTCGCCGGCTTCTTCGCGGGCGGCGAGATCGGGCCGGTCGCCGGCCGGACCCACCTGCACTCCTTCACGGCTTCGGTGCTGGTCTTTCCATGACCGTCCTGGCGGTGGACGTCGGCGGCACCAAGCTGGCCGCCGCCGTCTGGGCCGGCGCCCTCGGCGAGGTGACCCGGAGCCCGACCGGCACCGACCCGTGGACGGCCCTGACCGAGCTGCTCGACCCGCTCGTCGCCGGCGTCGCCGGGATCGGGGTGGGCTGCGGCGGCCCGATGGCCTGGCCAGCCGGGGCCGTGTCGCCGCTGAACATCCCGGCCTGGCGCGGTGGCTTCCCGCTGCGCGACCGGCTCGCCGAGCGCTACGGCGTACCGGTCCGGCTGCACAACGACGCGGCGTGCGCGGCCGTCGGTGAGCACTGGCAGGGCGGCTGGGGCACCGACCACCTGCTCGGCATGGTGGTGTCCACCGGGGTCGGGGGTGGGCTGGTGATCGGCGGTCGACTCGTCGACGGCGCCGGTGGCAACGCCGGTCACGTCGGCCACATCGTCGTGGACCCGCTGGGCCCGCCCTGCCCCTGCGGCGGCCGCGGCTGCCTGGAGGCGATCGCCCGCGGCCCGGCGATCGTGGCCTGGGCGGCCGGGCAGGGCTGCACCGCCGGCACCGGTGTCGAGCTCGCGGAGTTGGCCGCGCACGGCGACCGGGTGGCGCTGCAGGCCTTCGCGCAGGCCGGCCGGGCCCTCGGGGTGGGAATCGCCTCGGCGGCGGCGCTGCTCGACGTCGAGGTGGTCGCCGTCGGCGGCGGCATCTCGCAGGTGCCGGCGCTCTGGCCGACGCTGCGCCGGACGCTGCGGGAGCACGCCCGGCTGTCGTTCCTCGGCGAGCTCCGGGTCGAGCCGGCCGCGCTCGGCCCGACCGCCGGGCTCGTCGGTGCGGCCGCGCTGCTCGTCGCGGGCGACCGCTACTGGTCCCCCTCCCGGGCAGGTGCGGTGGAAGGATGAGCCGGTGACTGCCCTGGAGATCCCGCTGGTCGGGCTGGCCGACGTGCAGGCCGCGCGTGCGCTGCTCGACGGGGTGGCCCGGACGACGCCGCTGGAGGGCAGCCGGGCGCTGTCAGAGCAGGTCGGCGGCCCGGTCTGGCTCAAGTGCGAGAACCTGCAGCGCACCGGCTCGTTCAAGATCCGCGGCGCCTACGTCCGGATCGCCCGGCTCACCGACGCGGAGCGGGCCCGCGGCGTGGTCGCGGCGAGCGCCGGCAACCACGCCCAGGGGGTGGCCCTCGCCGCCGCGCTGCTGGGCACCTCGGCCACCGTGTTCATGCCGGCGGCGGCCCCCCTGCCCAAGGTCGCCGCCACCAAGGCGTACGGCGCCGCCGTCCGGCTGGAGGGCGCGACGCTCGACGATTCCCTGCAGGCGGCCGCGGAGTTCGCGGCCAGCACCGGTGCGGTGCTGATCCACCCGTTCGACCACGCCGACGTGATCGCCGGCCAGGGGACCGTGGGCCTGGAGCTGCTCGAGCAGTGCCCGGACGTGCGGACCGTGGTGGTCGGCACCGGCGGCGGGGGACTGGTCTCGGGCATCGCGGCGGCCGTCAAGGCGCTGCGCCCGGACGTCGAGGTGGTGGCGGCGCAGGCCAGCGGCGCCGCGGCCTTCCCGGCGTCCCTGGCCGCCGGGCGCCCGACCCAGCTCGCCAGCATGGCCACCATCGCCGACGGGATCGCGGTGGGGTGTCCCGGGGACGTGACGTTCCAGCACGTCCGCGACCTGGTCGACCGGGTCGTCACCGTCGACGACGACGCGCTGTCCCGGGCGCTGCTGCTCTCGCTGGAGCGGGCCAAGCTCGTGGTGGAGCCCGCCGGCGCGGCCGGGCTGGCCGCGGTCATGGAGGACCCGACCGCGTTCGCACCGCCGGTCGTGATCGTGCTGTCGGGCGGCAACATCGACCCGTTGCTGCTGTCCAAGGTGATCCGGCACGGCCTGATCGCGGCCGGGCGGTTCCTGTCGCTGCGGGTCCGCATCCCGGACCGGCCGGGCGAGCTGGCCCGGCTGCTGGGCGTGCTGGCGGCGTCCAGCGTCAACGTGCTGGACGTCGAGCACCAGCGGACCGGCCGCACCCTGCACCTCGACGAGGTGGAGGTGGAGCTGCAGCTGGAGACCCGCGGCGGCGAGCACTCCGACCGGGTCGTGACGGCGCTGACGGACGCGTCGTACGCGGTCTCACCCGGCTGAACCGGGCGGGACGTCAGCCCTCGAAGGGGGTGATGTCCTTCACCGTGACGCTGATGGCGCGCGGCCCGAACGTCACCTGGTCGCCCTGCTTGTGGCCGGCGAGGGCCTGACCGATCGGCGACTCCGGGGAGTACACGTCGAGCGAGCCGATCTTGCCGCCCTCGTCGGTGGCGTTCTCGCGGCTGGCGTAGAGGAAGGTCTCGTCGTCCCCGTCGCCGTAGTCCACGGTGACCAGGCAGCCTTCCTCGACGACCGCGCCGGACGGGCGATCGCCCACCCGGACATCGCGCAGCAGCTGGGTGAGCTGGCGGATCCGGGCCTCGAGCTTGCCCTGCTCCTCCTTGGCGGCGTGGTAGCCGCCGTTCTCCTTCAGGTCGCCCTCGTCCCGGGCCGCCTCGATCTTGCGCACGATGTCCGCGCGGACCGGTCCGGTCATCTGCTCGAGGTTCTTCTGCAGCCGCGCGTGCGCCTCGGGGGTCAGCCAGGTGGCGGCTGCGGGAGCGCTGCTGTCGGTCGGCACGGTCGGACTCTCCTCGGGTGGACGGTTCTGCCCATGCTAGGGGGACGGTGGGCTCGAGGGCGTCACCTCGAGGCACTTGGTGACCTCGCCGGTGGCGGCGCGGTGCGTGGTGGCCACCCGCTGCGCCTTGACCAGTTCCCCGCTGCCGCCGGGCCCCAACCGCACCTTCTCGCTGCCCACCTCGGCGCCGTCCCGGTCGCGGGCCCGGACCAGGCAGTCGACGGTGGCGGCGGGGTCCTTGGAGACCTGGAAGCGCACCTCGATGGCGGTGTCCGACAGCACCCGGTAGCCGACCGTGCCGAACCGGGTGCCGTCGCCGGCGAACCGCAGGTAGGCGGCCACCGTGAGCGCGAGCAGCAGCAGGCCCAGCACGGCGGCGCCGCCCAGCTTCACCGGTCGCGGGAGGGTGCGGGCCTCGTCGTACCGGCCGGGCGGGCGTCGCGGGAGGGTGTCGGGAGTCGTCATCGGTGACAATGGTGCCTGACGACGAAGGAGCAGGCGTGGCGGAGCAGTTGCGGCTGGTGTGCGTGCACGCGCACCCGGACGACGAGTCGAGCAAGGGCGCGGCGACGATGGTGAAGTACGTCCGCGAGGGCGTCGACGTCCTGGTCGTGACGCTGACCGACGGCTCCCGCGGCTCGGTGCTCAACCCGGCGATGGACCGGCCCGAGGTGCAGGACAACATCACGGAGGTGCGGGCCGCCGAGATGGACCGGGCCCGCCAGATCCTCGGGGTGCGGCAGGTGTTCATGGGCTGGGCCGACAGCGGCCTGCCGGAGGGCGACCCGCTGCCGCCGCTGCCGGACGGCTGCTTCGCCGTCGGTGACCTGGAGGAGCAGACCCGGGCGCTCGTCGAGCTGTTCCGCAAGGAGCGCCCGCACGTCGTCACCACCTACGACGAGAACGGCGGGTACCCGCACCCGGACCACATCCGGTGCCACGAGGTGACGATGGCGGCCTTCGAGGCGGCCGGCGACCCGGACCGGTTCCCGGAGGCCGGCGAGCCCTGGCAGCCGCTGAAGCTGTACTACAACCACACCTTCCACAAGGACCGCCTGGTGGCACTGCACACGATGATGACCGAGCACGACATCGAGTCCCCGTACGGCGAGTGGCTGGCCAACTGGGTCGACAAGCCCGAGGACGCCGAGCGGCTGACGACCAGCGTGCCCTGCGCCGAGTACTTCGCGACCCGCGACGAGGCGCTGATCGCGCACGCCACCCAGGTCGACCCGGCCGGGCGGTGGTTCGCGTGCCCGATCGAGCTGCAGCAGCAGGCCTGGCCGACCGAGGACTTCCAGCTGGCCCGCACGCACGTCGAGACGACGCTGCCTGAGTCCGACCTGTTCGCGGGGCTCCGGTGATCCTGCTCGCGGCCGGCGATGACGGCGTCTCGGCCGGCTACATCGGCCTGCTCATCGTGCTGCTGCTGGGCGTGGCGACCGCGCTGCTCATCCGCAACATGAACGCCCGCCTGAAGCGGCTGCCGCGGTCCTTCGACGAGGTCAGTCCTCCGGAGGACGAGCCTGACGACCCCGCTTCAGGTCCGAGCGCTGGCGCTTGACCTGCAGCCGGCGCTCCTTGCTGCCCCGCGTCGGCCTGGTGGGGCGGCGCGGCGCCGGCGGCGGGGCGACGGCCTCGCGCAGCAGCTGGGCCATCCGGTCGGCGGCCGCCTCCCGGTTCTGCAACTGGCTGCGGTGCTCGCTGGCGGCGACCGTCAGCACGTCGTCGACCAGCCGGCCGGCGAGGCGCTCGCGCGCCCGGGCGAGCAGGTGCGGCGGCAGCACCCGGCCCAGCACGATGCTCAGCTCGGCCCGGCTGTCGCTGGTGTTGACGTGCTGACCCCCCGGTCCTGAGGACCGGGAGAAGCGCCAGCCGAGCTCGGCCTCGGGGACGACGAGCCCCGAGTTCACTTGCAGCGGTCCCGGCACCCCCTCAGACTGTCACCCGGATGGAGCAGCCTGGACGGGTTTGCCGCTCTTGGGAGCGGGAACCTCGCGAATCGGCGCGCAGAACAGCCGCGCTACGTCGGCGTGCGCGCGGCACGCCGAAGGAGGGGGTGGACATGCGCAGAGGGATGGCCGGCATCATCGGGGTCGCCGTCATGGCGGTGCTGGCGGCGGGGGGACCTGCCAGCGCCGCGGCCCCCGCAGAGCCCGTACCCCTCCAGCGCGTGGTGGTGCAGGCGTCCTCCAGCGCGGCGGCCGGCGCGGCCGTTCGGCAGGCCGGCGGCCGGGTGCTGCGCGAGCTCCCGATCATCGACGGTGTGGCGGCCGAGGTCCCGGCCGGGCGCGCGGTGCCCGGCGTGCTGGCGGTCACCCCCGACGGCGGTGTGCGGCCGAGCGATGTGGAGAGCACGTCCAGCAGCGCCGTCCCGCCGCGCAACGTCTACCGCGAGGCGACCCGGGTCGACGAGCTCGCGCCCCTCACCGCAGCGCAGCGGGCGGCCACGCCCCCGACCGTCGCCATCATCGACACCGGCGTCTCGGATGTCGGGGGGCTCGGGGCCAAGCTGGTCCCGATGCCCGACCCCAACGTCGAGGGCAAGACCGCGGCGTGCGCCAACTTCAGCGCGGAGCCGACCTGCGACGACTCCTACGGGCACGGCACCTTCCTGGCCGGGCTCATCGCGGGCGGCGCGCCGTACCCCGGCATGGCGCCGCGCGCCCGGCTCGCCAGCATCAAGATCGCCGGTCGGGACGGCGCGGCCGACATCAGCCAGGTGCTGGCCGCTATCCAGTACGTCGTGTCGTTCAAGAGCCAGCTCAACATCCGGGTCCTCAACCTGTCCCTCGGGACCGACAGCAACAACGACCACCGCCGCGACCCGCTGAACCGGGCGGTCGAGCGGGCCTGGCGGGCCGGCATCGTCGTGGTGGTCGCCGCCAGCAACCGCGGCCCCGCCGCGCAGACCATCAGCAAGCCGGCCGACGACCCGCTGGTGCTCACCGTGGGTGCGGTCGACGACCACGCCACCGCGACCAGCGAGGACGACAGCGTCCCGGCCTTCAGCGGCCACGGCCCGGTGGTGCAGGGCACGGCCGGCGACCAGGTCACGGTCGCCAAGCCGGACGTCGTCGCGCCGGGCGTCGGGCTCATCTCGCTCGCCGTCCCGGGCAGCCGCATCGAGCAGTCCGCACCGCCGAGCGGGATCCCGGGCTACCGCCGCGGCAGCGGCACCTCGCAGTCGACGGCGGTGGTCTCCGGCGCGGCGGCCCTGCTGCTCGAGCGGGAGAGCGCACAGCGGCCGACGCCGCCCGACGAGGTGAAGGCGGCGCTGATGCTGGCCGCCCGCCGCATCGACACCTGGGCGGCCTCCGGGGCCGGGCTGATCGACGTGAAGCGGGCCACCCGGATGCGGGTCGAGGGCGTCAGCCAGCCCGACCCGCAGCGGTCGGACTCCGGGGGTCTCGACCTGAGCCGGGCGACCACGCTGGTCACCAGCTACCCCTGCGACCACCTCCGGGCGCAGCTCGACGGCGAGGGCTGCTCGGTCGTGCAGGGGCAGCTGACCGCGCTCGCCACGACGAGCCCCCTGCTCAAGCAGCCCCGCCTGGTGCCGTTCGACTCGGCCGCCTACGACCGGATCTGGGACGCGACGACCTGGTACGGCAGCCAGTGGGTGCAGGGCAACAGCTGGTACGGCAACAGCTGGTACGGCAACTCCTGGTACGGCAACAGCTGGTACGAGGCGGGCAGCCCGCAGGCGCAGAGCGCCGGGCCGCCGGTGGCGATCCTGCCAGGCTCGGCCTGGTACGGCGTCTGGAACTAGGGATGAGCCAGGGGGGCAGGCGGGTCGCGGTCGCGGCCTACGTCTTGGCGGTCGGGGGCGCCGCGGCGGCGATCTCGCTGTCGTTGCCGGTGGTCGGCATCAGCGACGCGCGGCTCTGGGTGCTGGTGGCCCTCGGGCTGCTGGTGGCGGCGGCCGAGTTCCTCCAGGTCCGCTTCCGGTTCGGCCGGCAGGTCGACGGGAGCAACCTGGTCGAGGCGGCCATCGCGCCGTTGCTGGTCGTGGCTCCCGGGCTCACCGCGGTGCTGGTCGTGGCCGCCGGCCAGGTCATCGCGGCGGTGGTCCGGCGCAACCCGCCGGTCAAGGCCTGCTTCAACATCGCCCAGTGGTCGCTGGCCACGGCCGTCGCCTCGGCGCTGTGGCTGGCCGTGCCGGACCCGGACATCACCACCTGGGCCGGGGCGGCCGCGCTGCTGTGCGCGGTCGCGGTCATCAGCGTGGTCAACCTGCTGGCCTTCACCGGCGCGATGGTGCTGGTCCGGGGGGAGTCGCCGGCGACGGTGCTGCGCCGGGTCGCGCCGGTCTTCGGTGGCGGCTGGTTGCCCGGCCTGGCGGTCAACGCCCTGCTCGGGCTGCTGTTCGCGCTGGCGTTCGCGGCGGCGCCGGCCGCGGTGGTGCTGTTCCCGGTGCCGTTGGTGGTGCTCCACCTGGCGTTCCGCGGCTACGCCGAGGCGCGAGCCGACCGCGCCCGCCTGGTGGGGATGCAGCGCGCCATCCGGGTCCTCACCGACCCGCTCGACCCGCGGCAGGCCATCGCCGACTTCCTGCGTGAGGCAGCCGCCTGCTTCGACACCCGGGCCGCCAGCCTGGTCCTCCGGGTCGAGGGCGGCCGGCAGGTGCACACCGTCGACACCGCGACCGACGAGGTCACGGTCAGCCTGCAGGCCGAGGACGAGGCCACCCTGGAGGCCGCCCTCACCGCCCAGCTCGGGCCGGTGCGGATCGTCGCCTCCGGCAACGGGCCGCTGTCGCGGGCGCTCGCGCTCTCCGGCCGGCAGGACTGCCTCGCCGCCCCGATGCTCGACGGCGGCAAGGCGCTCGGCGCGCTGCTGCTGCTCGAGCAGACCGGCGTCGAGGGGCGCAAGGAGGGCGAGCTGACGGTGCTCGAGGCGCTGGCCCGCGAGGCCGCCGGCGCGTTCGCCAAGGGCCGGCTGCTGGACTCGGTGCTCGAGGAGCGGCGCAAGCTCTCGACGGTCGTCAGCGCCACCTCCGACGGCATCGCCTCGCTCGGCGACGACGGCTCGGTGCGGTCCTGGAACCCGGCGCTCGAGCACATCACCGGGCTGTCCGAGCGGGTCGTCGTCGGCCGCTTCGACGCCCTGGCGCGCCTCGACGCCCGGACCCCTGCCGGCGAGCCCGTCGACCTGTCCGACTGGGCCGCCGGTGCCGAGCTGCCCGAGGAGCTCTCGGTCCGCAGCCAGACCGGTGGGCGCCGCCGCCTGTTCTGCTCCTACAGCCACGCCGACGACGGCAGCGGCGGCCGGGCCCTCGTGCTCGTCGCCCGCGACGTCACGCCGGTTCAGGAGTTCGAGGCGCTGCGCGCCGAGTTCGGCCGGCTGGTCGCGCAGGAGGCGGCCCGCCGCCTCGTGGTCGAGCAGCTGCAGGCCGCGGTGGTGCCCGACAAGCCGAACGTGCCGGGCGTCGAGCTGGCGGTGGCCTACGTCGCCTCCGACCCCAAGGAGCCGACCGGCGGCGACCTCTGGGACTGGCACGTGATGCCCAACGGCGAGCTGCACATCGCCGTCGTGGACGTGCTCGGCCACGGCGTGGCGGCCACCAAGTCGGCGCTGTCGGTGGTCCACACGCTGCGCGCGGTCGCCCTCGACGACACCCCGCTCGAGGCCATGGTCGAGCGGACCGCCACGCTGCTCGAGCGGCAGGACCCGGAGCTGGTCGCGACCGTGGTGCTGGCCCGCCTGGACCCCCGCACCGGCCGGCTGCGGGTCGCCTCCGGCGGCCACCCGCCGGCGCTCGTGGTGTCCGCGGACGGCCGGGTCCGACAGATCACCGCGACCGGGGGGGCCATCGGCTGGCCGGGGGCCGGCAGCGACGGCGTCGAGGAGGTCGTGCTCGCGCCCGGCGACGGCCTGCTGCTCTACACCGACGGCCTGGTGGAGGCCCGTAAGGACATCCTCGAGGGCCTGGACAGCCTGGCCCGCGAGACCGCCTCGTTGGCGCACCTCCCGGTCACCGAGATGACCGACGAGCTGGTGGCACGGGCGCTGGCCGGCGCGGACCGGCGGGACGACACCCTCGCCCTCGTCGTCCGGCGCAGCTCGGTCGCGGGCGCCGTCGTGCCGGTGCCGCTGCCGTCCGGCCGGTGGCAGATCGGGCCGGACCGGCACGCCGCGCAGCAGGCCCGCCGCGACGCGGTGCGTTGGCTGGACGACCGCGGTGTCCCGGCCGGCGACGCCGCCCTCGTCATCGCCGAGCTGCTCGCCAACGCGGTGCGGGCGGCCCGCAGCATCGTGGTGCTCGAGCTCTCGGTCGAGCTCGGCCGAGTACACATCGCGGTCAGCGACGACGGGTCCGGCCTCGAGGAGCTGCCCGTCGACACCCTGCCGCCGCTCGACGCCGAAGGCAGCCGCGGGCTGTTCCTGGTCCGCAGGCTCAGCCACGGCCTGCTGCTCGACGGGAGCGCGGTGGGCACCACGGTGCGGTGCTGGCTGCCGACCACCGAGGCGGTGCTGCTCCCCGGCCAGCCCAGGCGCGACGTCGTCGGCTGACGGCTCCCGTCAACGCGGCCGGCCGTCGCGCGCCGCCGAACCTCCCCGGGTACGGCGGTCAGCGCGGGCGGCGCGCCTGGCGGACGAGGGTCTCCGCGGTGAGGGTGCCCAGGCTGCGGTCGCCGTCCCGGACCTCGACCCGGCCGTCGCCGGCGAGCAGCGCGACGAGCGCCTGGCCCAGGTCGGCCGTCGCCGCGATCGAGGTGCCCGCTGTGCCCGGCTCGAGGTCCGACCTGTCGAGCGGGGTGACCGACAGCGCCTTCACGGTGCGGTCGGCGCCGACGAAGTCGGCGACGAAGGGCGTGGCCGGGTTGGTCAGCAGGGTCGCCGGGGTCGCGTGCTGCTCGAGGTGCCCACCCTGCCGCAGCACCGCGACCCGGTCACCGAGCCGGACCGCCTCGTCGATGTCGTGGGTGACCAGCACCACGGTGGTCCCGACCTCCTTCTGCAGCCGCAGGAACTCGGTCTGCAGCCGCTCCCGGGAGACCGGGTCGACGGCGCTGAACGGCTCGTCCATCAGCATCACCAGCGGGTCGGCCGCCAGCGCCCGGGCGACCCCCACCCGCTGGCGCTGCCCACCGGACAACTGCGCCGGGTAGCGGTCCCGGTAGATCGCCGGTTCGAGGCCGACCAGGTCCAGCAGCTCGTCGACCCGCCGGCGGATGCGGGCCTTGTCCCAGCCGAGCAGCTTCGGGACGGTGGCGACGTTGTCGCGGACCTTCAGGTGCGGGAACAGCCCGACGTTCTGGATGACGTAGCCGACCCGGCGCCGTAGCTGCACGGGGTCGATGCGGCTGACGTCCTCGCCGTCGAGCAGCACCCGCCCGGCGGTCGGGTCGATGAGCCGGTTAAGCATCTTCATGGTCGTGGTCTTGCCGCAGCCGGACGGGCCGACCAGGACGCAGAGCTCACCGCGACGCACCTCGAGGGACAGCTCCGCCACTGCGGTCGTGCCGTCGGCGTAGGTCTTGCTCACGCCCTCGAGCCGGATCATGGCATCGTCCTGCACGTGCTGGTCCCTCCCGGTTCGCCGCCCAACCCGTGGATCAGCGTCGACTACGTGCGGGAGAACTCTGACGTACTCCTGGCCGCGACGCAGCAGCACATCGAGCTGGTGGCCCTCTCGATCGGCTTCGGGCTGCTGGTGGCGGTCCCGCTCGGGCTGCTGGTCCGGGGGCACCGCCGGCTGGAGTCGCTGCTGCTGGGCGCCACCGGGGTGCTCTACACGATCCCGTCGCTGGCGCTGTTCGCGGTGCTCGCGCCCGTCACCGGGCTGACGGTCACGACCGTCGTCATCGGGCTGACCGGCTACACGCTCCTGGTGCTCGTGCGCAACCTCCTGACCGGTCTCGCCGGCGTGCCGGAGGAGGTGCGCGAGTCGGCCCGCGGGATGGGCATGGGGCCGCTGCGGCTGCTGTGGCAGGTCGAGCTGCCGCTGGCGCTGCCGGCGGTGCTGGCCGGCGTCCGGGTCGCCACCGTCTCCACCGTCGCGCTCGCCACCGTCGGTGTGGTCGTCTCCAACGGTGGGCTGGGTCAGCTCATCTTCGAGGGCCTCAACCGCAACCTCTACCGGGCGGAGATCTTCACCGCGACGGTGCTGTGCGTGCTCCTCGCCGCCGTCGCCGACCTGCTGCTGCTGGGCCTGGAGCGGCTGCTCACCCCGTGGGCCCGGCGATGAGCCTGCTCGAGGACACCCTCGTCTGGCTCGGCGACCGGGCGCACTACCGCGGGGTCGACGGGGTGCCGCACCGACTGGTGGAGCACCTCTGGATCTCCGGGGCCGCGGTGGCGCTGGCCGCTCTGGTGGCGTTCCCGCTCGCCATCTGGCTCGGCCACAGCCCCCGGTTCCCGCGCGGGGGGACCGCGGTGCTCTCGCTGTCGAACGCCTCCCGGGCGGTGCCGGTCTTCGCGGTCCTGGTGATGCTGGCGGCCACCCCGGTCGGCTTCGGGAACCGGGCGACGATCGTGGCGCTGACGCTGTTCGCGCTGCCGCCGCTGCTGACCAACACCTTCGTCGGTGTGCGGGGCGTCGATCGGGACGTGGTCGAGGCGGCGCGCGGCAACGGCATGTCAGGGGGCCAGGTGCTGCGGGCCGTGGAGCTGCCGCTGGCGCTGCCGCTCATCGCGGCCGGCGTGCGCACCGCCGCGGTGCAGGTGGTCGCCACCGCCACCCTCGCGGCGTACGTCGGGGGTGGGGGGCTCGGGCGCTTCATCGCCGACGGGTTCGGGCAGGCCGACCCCGCCATGACCGCGGCGGGCGGCGTGCTCGTGGCGGCCCTCGCTCTGGTCCTCGAGCTCAGCCTCGGGCTGGTGCAGCGGCGGCTGACACCCCGATCGTGACCCCCCGGTTGGTCGAACACCGCACCGTCTGGTTAGGTCAGTGGTGCGGGAGGACGAACCCGCCCAGACACGCGGTTGCACAGCGACCGGGACACAGGAGGCGGTCTCTATGCGCGCTCGTTCCCTGGTCGCCCTGGCGGCGGCCCTTCCCCTGCTCCTCTCCGGCTGCTCCGACTCCGGTGCCGACAAGCTCAAGAGCGGCGGCGGCGGCAAGAAGGCGTCGTCCTCCGCCGGCGACGTGCTGGTCGTGCTGCCCGACGACCTCCACCTCCAGACGGTCGACAACGTCACCCCGGTCGTCCGCACCGCGAAGCTCACCCCGGCGGTCCAGCAGGCGCTCGACAAGGTCTCCGCCGCGCTGACCACCGACGAGCTGGTGGCCCTCAACAAGCAGGTCGACGTCGACCGCAAGTCGCCTGAGCAGGTGGCGACGGCGTACGTCAGTGCGAAGTCGCTGGCGACCGGGGTGTCCGGCGGCTCGGGGTCGCTGGTGGTCGGGGCCGCCAACTTCGGCGAGAGCCAGATCCTCGCCAACATCTACGTGCAGGCGCTGAAGGCGGCCGGCTTCCAGGCCACCGTCAAGCCGGTCACCAACCGTGAGGTCTACGAGCCGGCCTTGGAGAAGGGCCAGCTCGACGTGTTCCCGGAGTACGTGGGGACGCTGACGGAGTTCCTGAACAAGCGCGCCAACGGCAAGGACGCCCCCGCCAAGGCCAGCGGCGACCTGGCGGCGACCGTCACCGCCCTGAAGGCGCTCGCCGAGCCCAAGGGGCTGTCGGTCCTCACGCCGTCGGCCGCGGCGGACCAGAACGCCTTCGCGGTCACCAAGAGCTTCGCCACCGCCAACAACCTCACCAAGCTCAGCGACCTGAAGAACGTCAAGACCGCGCTCGTGCTCGGTGGCCCGCCGGAGTGCCCGACCCGGCCGTTCTGCCAGCCGGGCCTGGAGAGGAGCTATGGCCTGACCTTCGCGAGCTTCAAGAGCCTCGACACCGGGGGGCCGCTGACCAAGACGGCGCTGAAGAAGGGCGAGGTCCAGGTCGGCCTGGTCTTCTCCAGCGACGGCTCGCTCGGCACGCTCTAGGTCCGCCGCGCCCCTACGGCAGGGGCTCCAGCCCGTCGACGAGCCCCCAGCTCAGGGCGGTGGGTCCGTCCAGCGCGCAGCCGGTCAGCACCATCCACGCAGTGCGCCAGCGGCCGATGCGCCTCGGCACGCTCACCGTCCCTCCCGCTCCGGGGACCAGCCCCATGCGCAGCTCCGGGAGCTGGATGCGGGTCGCGGGATCGGCCACGACCCGTCCGACGAAGGCGGGTACCTCGATCCCGGCGCCGATGCAGTCGCCGTGCAGGTAGGCGGTGGTGCGGCTGGCCAGTCGGTGCAGGCGGAGCCCCGCGCTCTGCTGCAGTCGGACGAGGTGGGCGGCGGCGACGTCCTTCGCGGTCCCGAACTCGTCGAGGTCGCCGCCGCTGCAGAAGCTGCGCCCCGCGCCCCGCAGGGCCACCCGCACGCTGGTGTCGTACTCGGCCACGGCCAGCGCCTCCACCAGCGCGTCACGGATCTCGCGACTGAACGCGTTGTGCCGGCGAGGACGCGACAGGGTGAGCGTCAGCAGGTCGCCGACCCGGTCCAGCATCACCGCCGGGCCAGGCTCGGGCGGCACCGGCCGCACCGGCCGCGCCGCCCGCCAGGCCGCGAAATCAGGGGAGGCCAGCAGCATCGAGTAGGCCAGCGACTCCGCAACCAGCCCCTCTCGGACGGGCAGCGACGAGGTGACCCGCAGGAGCCCGGCGAGCGTCGCGGCTGCCGTCGGGTGCGCCTCGGTCGCGGCCCGCAGGCAGCCGAGCGCGGCGTCCAGATCGGGCACCTCGACGGTGCGCACATCGGTGCTCGGTCGGTCGGTCAGCGCCACGTCCAGCTCGTCGGTCGGCTCGGCGTCGACGCCGACCAGAAGTGCGC
>JAOPVD010000217.1 GCA_025966295.1 Frankiales bacterium
CGCGCACGACCAAGACCCGGGCGGCCCCGACCAGGCAGCGCCGGCCGACGGGGAGCTCACGCACACCGAGCCCGTCGTCGGCAGGGAGGCTGTCGACGCCGTCGAGGCGGGGCCGGACTCGGACAACGTGGGGGAGGAGCGGGCGCTCAGCGGCGACCTCCCGCCGCTGCCGGCCGCGCTGGAGGCGGTGCTGCTCGTCACGGACGAGCCGGTCCCTGCCGTGACGCTGGCCCAGGTGGTCGAGCGCCCGACCGGCGAGGTGGAGGCGGTGCTCGCCCAGCTCGCCGAGGAGTACACCCAGGCCGGGCGGGGCTTCGAGCTGCGGCAGGTCGCCGGCGGCTGGCGGCTCTACACCCGCGCCGACTGCGCGCCCTACGTGGAGCGGTTCGTCCTCGACGGGCAGCAGGCCCGGCTCACGCAGGCGGCGCTGGAGACGCTCGCGGTGATCGCCTACCGGCAGCCCGTGACGCGTCAGCGCGTCAGCGCCGTCCGCGGCGTCAACGTCGACGGCGTGGTCCGCACGCTGGTAGCGCGTGGTCTGGTGACCGAGGCGGGCGCCGACGAGGACACCGGGGCCACCCAGTACCGGACGACCAACTACCTTCTGGAGCGTCTGGGTCTGCAGTCTTTGGAAGAGCTGCCGTCCCTGGCTCCACTTCTCCCTGAGCTCGACGACATGACGTCGGACTCATCCTCCACTTGAGGTACTGACATGGATGACCAAGGCATTCGCCTGCAGAAGGTCCTGGCCTCTGCCGGTGTGGGCTCCCGCCGCGCCTGCGAAGAGCTCATCGCGGAGGGTCGCGTGTCCGTCGACGGTGAGGTCGTCGTCGGCCAGGGCCGGCGTGTCGACCCCGAGACCGCGGTCGTCCGGGTGGACGGGCTGCGGGTCACGACCTCGACCACCAAGGTCTACCTCGCGCTCAACAAGCCCAAGGGCATGGTGTCCGCGATGTCGGACCCGGAGGGCCGTCCGACCGTCGGCGACCTCGTCATCGACCGCAAGGAGCGGCTGTTCCACGTCGGCCGGCTCGACGCCGACACCGAAGGCCTGTTGCTGCTGACCAACGACGGCGAGCTCGCGCACCGCCTCTCGCACCCCTCCTTCGAGGTGCCCAAGACGTACTTGGCCGAGGTCATCGGCCCGGTGCAGCGCGACGTCGGCAAGCGACTGCGGGCCGGCGTGCTGCTCGAGGACGGCCACGTGAAGGTCGACAGCTTCAAGCTCATCGACAGCGCCGCCAACAGGGTGCTGGTCGAGGTGGTGCTGCACGAGGGCCGCAAGCACGTCGTGCGCCGGCTGCTCGCCGAGGTGGGGCACCCGGTCCAGTCGCTGGTCCGCACCGCCATCGGGCCGGTGTACCTCGGTTCGCACCGTCCGGGACGGCTGCGCAACCTGACGCCGCAGGAAGTGGCGGCGCTGTACGACCTCGTCGGACTCTAGCCCGACACCACTGGTCGGCCCGACACCGCCGGACCGCGGCTGCGCTGAAGGCGGGGACGGCCCCGGCGAGCGGCCGGACGCAGGCCCGGCCCCCGCCCGCCCTGACGCGCGCCGGCCTATTCCGGCCCCGTTCCCCGGTTGTCCCCGCCGGGACCGATGGGCCCCCGGCACAGGAGGGGTCGGTGTCAGCGACGCCGCCCGCCGGGTCGGGGCGGCCGTTCGGTGGGCACGGGCTGGCCCCCTGGCCTCGCCCGGCGCCGGACAACGCAGGGCCTGGCCCACGGCCTCGCCATGCCCGACACGGCTGCCCTCGCGGCTGCCGTGTGGGCGGTTGGGTCGCCCCAAGTAGGCCGCCCTGTAGCAATCTGTCGACATGCCTGCAAAAAGATCTGCGGCGAGCTGTCGCCGCCTCTGAGGACGCCATGCTCAAGCGCTTTCAGGCCTTCGCGCCTCAGCCATAAACCCTTATATCGATACGACGATCAATTATTCACGCTCGGCGCACGTGAGGCCGAGACGAGCCGGACCACCGGACCGAGCCATTCAACGCTGCGACTTGTCGATATCTCGCCATTGTGGGCGGCCGGGCCGGTGTCGCTACCGTGACTACGAATCGGTAAGTCGATGTATTGGTTTCATGCTTTGAGCAAAGAGCGGTGAGACGTCAAGGCGAGGAAGCCAGTCAGCGACACACCGGCTTCTCGCTTCGCCTCCTTGGGCCCACATGGATAGGGTGACGTCAGTCGACGAGGAGGCAAGTGTGGCGGTGCGTGCGGTCCGAGGGGCGATCCAGGTGGACGCCGATGAAAGGGACCAGGTGCTCGATGCCACCACGGAGCTTCTCCAGGCGGTTCTGGAGCGCAACCAGCTGGCGTCTGATGACCTGATCAGCGTGATCTTCACGGCCACGCCGGACCTGCGCTCGGAGTTCCCGGCCTACGCGGCCCGTCAGATGGGCATCACCGACGTCCCTTTGATGTGCGCCCGGGAGATCGACGTCAGCGGTGCCATGCCCCGGGTGCTCCGGCTCCTGGCGCATGTGGAGACGCCCCTGAGCCGGCAGGACATCCGGCACGTCTACCTGCGGGGGGCGGCCGGTCTGCGTACCGACCTCCCGACATAGGGCGCCGTGAGCGACGTCCTCGTCCTCGGCTGCGGGCTGATCGGCACCAGCGTGGGGCTGGCCCTACGTGGCGTCCAGGACGTGACGCTGCACGACTCCTCGCCGGAGGTGCTGGCCACGGCCCTGGCCCGCGGCGCCGGCAGAGCCTGGGACGGCGCCGAGCCGGCCGCCATGGTCGTGGTGGCGGTCCCGCCCTCCGTGACAGCGGGTGTGCTCGCCGAAGTTCAGAGACTCGGTGTCGGCCAGACCTACACACATGTCGCGTCTGTGCAGTCTCACGTTCAGGCCGAGGTCGAGGCGCTGAGCTGTAATGCGTCCGCGGTCGTGGGAAGCCATCCGCTGGCTGGGCGTGAGACCTCCGGGCCCTCCGCGGCCCGAGCGGACCTGTTCGCAGGCCGCCCCTGGGCGGTGTGCCCCTCGGGCAGCTCGACCCCGGCGGCGGTCACGGCCGTGCGGGCACTCGTCGAGGCCTGCGGTGGCGTGCCGGTCGAGGTGACGGCCGCGGAGCATGACGGGGCCGTGGCGCTGCTCAGCCACCTGCCGCAGGTCGCCGCCAGCGCCCTGGCCGGCCTGCTGGTGGCGAGCGGGACCTCCGACACGGACGGTGGCCACGCCGGTATCGCGGCACGCACGGCCGGGCTGTCCGGGCCGGGGCTGGCCGACACCACCCGTCTGGCGGCGAGCGACGCCGCGCTCTGGACCGAGATCCTGCGCCTCAACGCGCCCCAGCTGGCGCCTGTCGTGCAAGCGCTCGCGGCCGAGCTGCTCGACCTGCATGCCGCCCTCGAGGTGCTGGCGGCGGACGCCGGGGACGCAGCTGGCACCGCGCGCCGGGTGGGTGGCGACGCGGCACAGGCGGTGGGCGCGGTGGAGGCGTTCCTGCGGCGGGGGAACGCCGGACGGGCCTTGGTCCCTGTGAAGCGCGGCGGTCTGTCGGACGCCTTCGCGCCCGTCGGCGTCGTCGTGGACGACGCCCCAGGCCGGCTCGCCAGCCTGTTCGCCACGGCCGGCGCGGCGCAGGTCAACGTCGAGGACGTGCGCGTGGAGCACCTCCCCGGGCGGCCGACCGGTGTCATCGAGCTGCTGGTCGGCACGGACGCGATCGCCCGGCTGCGGACCGCCCTCGCGGCCGATGGTTGGCGCCTGGTTGAGGACTAGAAAGCACTGAACTGACAAGTCGACTTGGCGCTAGAACTGAGTGCTCCCAGCGCTGCCGTCCTGCGGTATACCGACTTGTCGACTTCCTGGCGCCCGGCCCCGGCCGCGGCGGCCCACGGCGAGCCCGCAGCGCCGGGCGCTCCGACTAGGCTC
>JAOPVD010000286.1 GCA_025966295.1 Frankiales bacterium
CGCTGGTGGTGCGACGCCAAGGTCACCGCGTTCGTGCTGTCCCGCGGCCTGCTGCCACTGGGCGTCGTGCACACCGGCCGGACCCTGAACGCCACCGAACGCAAGGCCACCTACCTCCAACACGGCGGTGCCTGCGCCGGCCTCGGCTGCTGCTCACCGCACGACCCGCTGGTCCAACTCGTCCCGCACCACGTACTCGGCTACGCCAAGTACGGCGGGACCTCACTCGCCCACACCGTCCTCGTCTGCGACCGGCTCCACCACGACCTCCACCACGGCAAAACCGTCCCCCTCCGCAACGGCCGGTGGCTCAACGAGCACGGCTGGACCCAACCACCGGCCGGACACCGGTGACCGGCGCTGCCGTCCGGCCATGTAAGTGCTCTGGTGGCGTTGGGTCTGGGACACGTCTTCTCGGCTCCGCCCGTGCCGGAGGGCGGCGAGTTGACCTGTCCCGACTTCGACGATGCCGGGCCGTGCGGTAGCCGCTCATCCACATGCCGTTCAGCGCACCGAGATGCCACCGGCTGGGTCGGTGCCACGGATGTCCCGGGCACGCCACAGCTACAGGCCGAAAGCCGCCCCCAGGGAGGGCGCGTCGGCCGCCTCGCGCAGCGGTGGCGCGTCGACCAGGTCGGTCATCCAGCGCGACCAGGACAGGTGGTCGAGCCGCTGGTCGACGACCCGCTCGCGCAGCCCCGGGGCCGCCACCACCGTCAGCAGCGTCGACGAGCCGTCACCCGCTTCGTCGAAGGTCACCACGAGGGCGAGCCGCCCGGCCCGCCAGTCCGGGCCGTCCTGCACGGCGCGCACCCAGTCCCGCAGCCAGGCGTCGGCGGTGCCGAGCGAGCAGTCGTGCGCGTCGTGGCACAGGTCGGGCACCAGCAGCCCCACCTGGGGCAGCCGGCCGGCCACCACGTCGTCGTGCAGCGCCCCCGCGTCCGGCGTGCCCGCCGGGACGTCGTGCTCCTGGCAGCCCCGCCGGGAGGCGTCGTCGGCGAAGTAGGCCCACGGGTTGTGCTTCACCGCGTACCGCCCGACCGGCTCCAGCGCGCAGGCGGTCGGCATCCCGTCGGCGTAGGTCCGGGCCGTGCGGCCCTGCGCCAGGGCCGTGTCGAACACCGACGGGCCGGTCAGCGGGTGCTCGGCCGGCGGGTCGTTGTCGTCCACCCCGAAGTCGCTGCCGCCGGCCATCAGCAGGTAGTTGGGCAGCGACGGGTCGCTGAGCGAGCGGTAGTCGGTGGCGGTGCCGTAGGTCCGGGCCAGCGAGGCCAGGAACGGCATGCCGTCGCGGGCCGACTCGGCCCCGTGGTTCTCCTCCACGATGGTGAGGACCTTGGTGACGGCCACCCCCGGCGTGGCGGCGGCCCGCGGCGCCCCGGTCGGTTCGCTGGGCGCGGTGGTGCAGCCGGCCAGCAGCACCGCCAGCACCGGGACCAGGCCGCGTCTCATGCCCCGCTCCTGGGGGCTACGAGGCGTCCTGCCGGGGCACGACCACCTCGGCCAGGATCAGCTGGATGGCCGCGGCGATCGGGATGGCGAGCAGGGCGCCGACGATGCCCATGAGCGAACCGCCGACGAGCACCGCGACGATCGTGACGGCGGGGGAGACGTCGACCGAGCGCTTCATGATGCGCGGGTAGAGCAGGTAGTTCTCGACCTGCTGGTACACCAGGTAGAAGACCGCCACGATCAGCCCGGTCCGGACGTCCACGGTGAAGGCGACCGCCGACACCACCACCGCGCCGATGGTCGCGCCGATGACCGGCACCAGGTCGGTGAGCGTCACCACGAGGGCCAGCGCCACCGGGTACGGCATCCCGGTGGCGAGCAGCACGATGAAGCTGGAGACGCCAGCGCACAGCGCGATGGTGAGGGCGCCGGCGACGTAGCCGCCCACCCGGTCCAGGATGTCGTCGGCGAGCAGCCCCACCCGGGCCCGCCGGGAGCGCGGCACCGCGCGGTAGGCGGCCGCCTTCATCGCCGGCAGCGACGACATGAAGTAGAGCGTCAGGGTCAGCACCGTGATCGTGGAGAAGACCGCGCTGAACACCACCTTGCCGACGCCCAGCACCCCGCCGAAGGTGCTGGCGGCCAGGTTCGGTGACTGCACGAAGTCGGTGGCCTGCTTGATGACGTGGAACCGGTCGTCCAGGTCCTTGACGGTGGCGTTCTTCTTCAGGTCGGCGAGGTACTGCGGGGCCTGGTCCACGAACTGCTGGGTCTGCTCGACGATGGGCGGCACGATCGCGAACAGGAAGCCGGTGAAGGCCAGCACCACGACGACGAGCACGATGCCGACCGCCCGGCCGCGGCTGATGCCGCGCCGCACGAACAGCTCGACGGCCGGGTTGAGCCCGACGGCGAGGAACGCCGAGATGAGCAGCAGCACCAGGACCGACTGGATCGCCTGCAGGGCATGTACCAGGCCGGTGGCGGCGAGGAAGCCGAGCCCGCCGAACAGGCCGATCCGGAACGGCGACCATCGGCTGGTCGGCGGTCCCGGCACGCCGTACGGCTGCTCGTCGCTGACCTGCGCCGCGATCTCGCGCACCGCGGTGTCGAGCAGCGGGTCGTTGGGGTCGACGGCAGCTGCGGCCTCCGCCGCGTCGCGGGCGGCCTCGGTGGCGTCCTCCTCGGCGTCCTCCGCCTCGCGGCGGGCCTCGTCCGCCCGTTCGGCAGCCTGCTCGGCCTGCGCTGCCGCTTCCCGTGCGACCTGCTCGTCGTCGCCCGCCACGTCAGGGGGCCGGCGGCGGGTTCAGCGGCTGGACGGCCGCGGACAGCGTCTCCCGCAGGGCCTGGAGCTGCGCGGCGATGGTGTCGCGCTGCCGGGCCAGTTCCTCGACCTGCCGCTGGGCGATCTCGATCTCGCGGTTGGCCTGCTCGCGCGCGTCGTCGTGCAGGATCTTCACGTCCTCCTCGGCGGTCCGCTTCTTCAGGCCCGCCTGCTCGGCCGCCGCGGCCACCACGTTGTCGGCCTGCTGCTGCGCCTCGGCCAGGACCGCGTCCGCCTGCTGCCGGGCCTCGGCCTGCAGGGCCTGGCTCTCCTGCTGCGTCCGGCTGCGCAGCGCGGCGGCGTCGCGCTGCGCGTCCAGCCGGGCCTGCTCGGCTGCGGCGCTGGTCTCCTGGACGGCCGCCTCGCGGCGGTCGAGGTCGGCGGTGCGCTCGGCGTTGGTGGCGTCGGCCCGGTCCTGCGCCTGCGCCACGATCTGCTCGGCCTCCTCCTCCGCGAGCCGCAGCATCGTGGCGAGCCGCTCCGTGAGCCGGCTGGCCGGCTCCGGCAGGCCGGCGGCGCGCTGCTCGGCCTCGGCCAGCCGGGACTGCAGCGCGGCCATCTCCTGCTCGAGCGCGACCAGCCGCTCGCCGTCGTCGACGTGCTGCCGATCGGCCTCGGCGAGCGCCACCTCGACGCGCTGGACGTAGTCCTCGACCTGCCTGCGGTCGTAACCACGCAGCACGACGTCGAAGCCGGACGCCTCCTGCTCGTCGTGAAGGGGGACCAGGTCCTCGTCCGTCATGGCCCCTGTCCTACCAGCAAACCGGCCGGATGACTCACACGTCGCGGAAGCGGTTGATCGCGTCGAGGTGCTTCGCGCGGAACTCCTGTGCCTCCGGGGCCACGCCGAGGCCCTCCTCGGGGGCCAGGCACAGCACGCCGACCTTGCCCTGGTGGAGGTTCTTGTGGACGTCGTGGGCGGCCTGGCCGGTGTTCTCCAGCGAGTACGTCTTGGACAGCGTCGGGTGGATGAGGCCCTTGCTGATGAGGCGGTTGGCCTCCCAGCTCTCGCGGTAGTTGGCGAAGTGCGAGCCGATGATGCGCGTGAGGTTCATCCAGAAGTAGAGGTAGTCGTACTCGTGCATGTAGCCGCTGGTGGAGGCACAGGTCGTGATCGTGCCGCCCTTCTTGGTGACGTAGACCGACGC
>JAOPVD010000319.1 GCA_025966295.1 Frankiales bacterium
CTGGACATCACGGTGCCGCGCGGCGGCACGGACGAGATGCCGCGGCTGCCGATGACGTCGTACACGCTGCTGGCCGGCCGGCCGCACGCGACCGCGTTCAGCCAGGGCGGCACCGGCTCGTCGCTCAGCCTCGGCGGCGACGGCGTCTCGCTCCGCCTGGGCACCCACCCGGTCGCCAAGGAGCTCGCGTCGCTCGGGCTGCCGAGCGTGCCGGTGCTCTCGACCTGGACCGAGACGATGCAGGCGACCTTCGAGCAGCCGCGCGCCCTCTAGCCGCTGTGGGTCAGGTCAAGTTGGCTGGAGTGGCCGCGCGCCGGTCGCCCGCAATGTCAGCCGCCGAGCAGGTCGGTCAGCAGTGCGACGAGGTCGTCGGCCGGCACCTTCTCCAGCGCGGGGAAGGCGCCTGAGCCGCGGCCCAGCACCACGCCGGTGAAGGCCGCGGCCGCCAGCTCGGCGCGCAGCTGCGGCCGATCGCGGCCGTCCCGTGCGAACCGGTCGCGCAGCGGCGTGACGACCCGCGCGTGCAGCGCCTCGCGGGCCGCGACCTGCACCGCGTCGTCGTCGTGGGCGCGGACCGCCGACTGGAACACCGGTCCCGCCCCGCGGGCGTCGAGCCGGCCCAGCAGCCCGGCCATCCGCTCCGGCTGCAGCAGGTCCGGCGGCGTGCCGTCGCCGAGCTCGACCTGCAGCGCGGCCAGGTAGAGGCCGGGCTTGCCGCCGAAGTACCGGGCGATGAGGGCGGCGTCGACGCCGGCGCGGTCGGCCAGGTCCCGGGTGGTGGTGCGGTCGTAGCCGCGCTCCCCGAACAGCGCGGTGGCCGCGCTGAGCAGCGCGTCGCGCGCGGTGCCGCGGGTCATCAGTCCACCGCCACGGTGAGCTCGGTGGGCACCTCGACAGGCGTGGCGGCGGCCCGGCGGGCCGGGAGCACGGTGCACAGGATGAGGGCGAACACCAGCACGCCGACGCCGATGAGGGCGGCAACCGTGTAGCCGCTGTCGGCCGGGAAGGGCGACCCGACGCCGGGGTGCGCCTCCAGCACGGTGGCCGACAGCGCCGAGCCGGTGGAGTACCCGACGTAGCGCAGCACTTGGTTGAAGCTCATCGCGCTGCCGGTCTCGTGGGCGGGTACGGCGGCCACGATCAGGCCGGGGAGCGCGGCGAAGGTGCAGCCGACGCCGAGGCCGGCCAGCCCCAGCGCGAGGCAGACCTGCCAGAGCCCGCCGCGGTCGAGCGCGAACAGCAGCTCCGCTGCGATGAGGATGACGCAGCCGAGCGGCAGCACCGCCCGCTGCCCGAACCGGCGGCTGACGAGCGGGGCCAGCCGGCTGGCGGTCACCGACATCGCCGAGAACGGCACCAGCACCAGGCCCGCGACCACGGCCGAGCCGCCGAAGCCGTAGCCGGTGCTCGCCGGGGTCTGCACGTAGCGGATCACCAGCGAGATCAGGATGTACATGCCGACGCCGGCGAACAGCCCGGTCAGGTCGGCCGTGAGCACCGTGCGGTCACGGACCAGGCGCAGGTCGACGAGGGGCCGGGCGGTGCGCAGCTCGTGCAGCACCCACCAGACCAGCAGCATGACCGAGCCGGCGGCCAGTCCCACGAGCCGCCCGGTGGACCAGGCCGCGAGCTCGGACAGCACCACCAGCAGCCCGGCCAGGCCGGCGCCGAGCAGCACCGCCCCCGCGATGTCGAGCCGGGCCGGCGGTCGGTCCTTCGTCGACGGCACGGCGAGTGCGGCGGCGACCAGCGCGACCGCGGCCAGCGCCGCCCCGGCCCAGAACGCGGCCCGCAGCGACAGGTGCTGGGCCACCAGGCCGGTGACGGGATAGCCCAGGCCGATGCCGGCGACGGTGGTGATGGACAGCAGCGCGACGGTGCGGTGGGCCCGCTCGCCGCGCAGCAGGTCCCGGGCGGTGGCCATGCACAGCGGCGTGAGGCCGAGCCCGAGCCCCATGAGCGCGCGGCCGGCCAGCAGGTAGCCGAACGCAAGCGGGAGGGCGGCCAGCACGCAGCCCAGGACCACGAGCGCCAGCGCGCCGAGGACCACCGACCGACGGTGCCGGCCGTCGCCGAGCCTGCCCATCGCGGGCGTCGCGACCGCGCCGACGAGCATCGTGATGGTCAGCGACCACTGGGCGTCGGCCAGCGACACGTGCGTCTCGCGCGCGATGGTCGGCACGAGCGGCGCGCCGAGGCTGCTGACGACCGCGACAACCGTCCCGAGGTAGATCAGCACGGGTACGAGCCGGCGCCGGTCATCGAGTGATGTCATCACTTGGTGACTCTATCGGAAGCCCGGCCGCCCGGCGGGTGTTGTCCCTCACATGGACCCGCTCCTGACCGCCCGCGGCAACGCGCTCGCGCAGATCGCGGCGCTGACGGCTGCCCGCGCGGAGATCGTGGCGGCGGCCGAGGGCTCCAACGCCGACGACGAGCACGACCCGGAGGGCGCCACCATCGCCTTCGAGCGCCAGCAGGTGGCGGCGCTGCTGGAGCAGGCGCACGCCTCGTTGGCGTCGGTGGACGCGGCCCTGGCCCGCCGCTCGTCCGGCAGCTACGGGGTCTGCACCGGCTGCGGCGGCGTCATCGGCGCGGACCGGCTGGAGGCACGGCCCTCAGCGACGCTCTGCATCGCGTGCGCGCGCCGCCAGTCCGGCCGCCGCTGACAGCAGGCACCGCACCGCTGTGCCAGGGTCGACACGTGGTGATGCCTCTGCTGGTCCAGGACGAGCTCTCGGCCGCGCGGCTGCGGCGGATGAAGGTCACGGCCACCGCGCTGCTCGGCGTCGCCGCCGTGCTGTACGTCGTCAGCCTGTCCTTCGACGGCACCGCGATCGGCTTCCTGCGGGCCGGGTCGGAGGCCGCGATGGTCGGTGGGCTGGCCGATTGGTTCGCGGTCACCGCGCTGTTCCGGCAGCCGCTCGGGCTGCCGATCCCGCACACCGGGCTGGTGCCGCGCAAGAAGGACGAGCTGGCGACCAAGCTCGGCGAGTTCGTCACCGGGCACTTCCTGACCCGGGAGGTGGTGGTGGAGCAGCTCCGCGAGGCCGACGTCGTCACCCGGGTCGGGCGTTTCCTCGGCGACCCCGAGGTGGCCGAGCGGCTGGCCAGTGAGGTGGCGTTCAACGCCGGCGTGCTGCTCGAGGCGCTCGACGACGAGAGCGTCGTGCAGGCCGCCCTGGAGCTGCTGCGCCGCGACCAGGCCCGCCGTTCCTACGCGCCCGTCCTGGGCCAGGTCCTCGAGCGGGCCATCGCCGGCGGCACCCAGCGGCCGCTCGTCGACGTGCTGGTCTCGCGGTCGCTGAGCTACCTGCGGGCGCACCGGGACGAGCTGGTGCCGCAACTGCGCACCTTCGTCGAGGAGCGCAGCTGGCTGGCGGCGCTGTTCGTGACCGACAAGCGGGTGCGGCACCTGCTGGACGGCGTGGCCGACACCCTGCAGGAGATCGACCGCGACCCGCAGCACCCGATGCGGGGCTGGCTGGACGGGCTGCTGCGCTCGTTCGCCGACGAGCTGCAGCACGACCGGCACACCGCCGCCCAGCTGGACCGGCTGCTCGGCCAGCTGCTGGAGGACCCGCAGGCGCAGGCCGTGCTGCGTGAGGTCCTCACCGACGCGATCGTGTCGGTGAGGGAGTCGCTGGCCGACGTGGACGGGTCGCTGCAGCACCGGATCGCTGCGCTCATCAGCTCGCTGGCCGCCCGGGCCGTCCACGACCAGGTCTTCCGCGCCCGGGTGCAGGCCGTCCTCGAGGCGCTGACCGGCCACGCCGTCGAGAACTACGGCGACGAGCTGACCGCGCTGATCCGCACGCAGGTGGCCCGCTGGGACGCCACCTCGGCCTCCCGCCGGATCGAGCTCGCGGTCGGCCGCGACCTGCAGTTCATCCGCATCAACGGCACCGCCGTCGGCGCGCTGGCCGGCCTGACGATCCACGCCGTCACCCTCGCCCTGCCCTGACGTGATCAAGCGCCGCCCGAAGGGGTAGGGGGCGGCCATGGACCTCCTGCCCCCGTGGGCCACCCCGGCCCGGCTGCAGCTGCAGGCGCAGGCCCGGGCCTTCGCCCACGACGTGGTGCTGCCGCTCGCCGACCAGCTCGACCCGCAGAAGGCCGAGATGCCGGCGGCGCTCGTCGAGGGGCTCGCCGGGCACGGCTGGTTCGGGCTCACCATCCCGGCGCAGGACGGCGGCCTCGGGCTGGGCGTCTTCGAGTACTGCCTGGTCTCGGAGGAGCTCGCCCGCGGCTGGCTCAGCGTCGCCAGCATCCTGGCCCGCGGGCAGGGGCTCGGCACCCAGGTACGCGACGGGCACCGTCGCCGCGAGCTGCTCAAGCGCAGCGCCGAGGGGGAGTGGATCGGCTCCATCGCGCTGTCCGAGCCGGACGCCGGCTCCGACCTCGCCGGGGTCGCCACCACCGCCGTCCGGGACGGCGACGGCTGGGTCCTCAGCGGGCACAAGCGCTGGGCCGGCAACGCGCTGGCCGCCGACTTCGTCGAGGTGCTGGCCCGCGTCCGGGAGCCGGAGCCGGGCGAGCCGCGGTCCGCGGGCCTCGAGCCGTTCCTGGTCGTCAAGGACCGCGGCGCCTTCCCCGACGGCATGACCGGCACCGTCATCGACAAGATCGGCTACCACGGCTTCCTCACCTGGGACCTGGTCCTCGACGGCGTGCGGGTGCCGGACAGTGACCGCCTCACCGGCCTGTACGGCGATGAGGGCGCCGCCCAGGACGAGGGCGGCTTCGCCAGCGTGCAGCGGGGCCTCAACATCGCCCGGGTGCACACCGCGGCCCGGGCGGTGGGGGTGGCCCAGGGCGCGCTCGAGGACACCACCGCCTACCTGCAGGAGCGCGAGCAGTTCGGCCACCCGATCGGGGACTTCCAGGCGCTGCGGTTCGCGCTGGCCGACATGGCGGCCGACGTCGCGCAGGCCCGGGCGTTCTGGCAGCAGGTGGCGCACCTGCTCGACGAGGGCGCGCCGTGCGAGAGCGAGGCGGCGATGGTCAAGCTGCAGGCCACCGAGATGGCGGTCCGGGTCACGAACCAGGCGATGCAGCTGCACGGCGGCAACGGCTACACCACCGAGCGCCGGGTCGAGCGCTACTGGCGGGACGCCCGGCTGACCACCATCTTCGAGGGCACCAGCGAGATCCAGCGCCGGACCATCAGCGACCGGCTGCTGCCGCGTTAGGCAACAAGCGCCAGCGTGCCGTCGCTGGCGACGCCGAGCTCGGCCAGCAGCTCGTAGGACCGGAGCCGGTCGGCGAGGGCGTGCGCGGTGGTGGTGACCATCAGCTCGTCGGCCTGGGTGTCGGCCAGCAGCCGGTCCAGCTGCTGCCGCGCCTCGACCGGCGACCCGAGCACCTGGCTGTCCAGCCGCTGCTCGGCGTACAGCCGGTCCTGCGGGGTCCACGGGTAGGCCTCGGCCTCCTCGACCGACGGCAGCACCCCGGGCCGGCCCTGGCGCAGCTGCACGAACGACAGCGCGCCCGGCAGCGCCAGCCGGCGGGCCTCGTCGTAGGAGTCGGCGATGAGCACCGATGCGCACACCATCGCGTACGGCTCGGCGAGCACGCCGGGGCGGAACGACTCGCGGTACAGCGCCAGCGCCGGGATGGTGTTGTGGCCGCTGAAGTGGTGGGCGAAGGCGAACGGCAGCCCGAGGTGCCCGGCCAGCTGGGCCGAGAAGCCGCTCGAGCCGAGCAGCCACACCGCCGGGGCGTTGCCCTCGGCGGGCACCGCCGCGATGCCCTGCACCGGGCCGTCGAAGAACGCCCGCAGCAGCGCGAGCTCGCCCGGGAAGTCGTCGGCGTCGCCGCGGCGCAGCAGCGACGCGGTCCGCTGGTCGGTGCCCGGCGCCCGGCCCAGTCCGAGGTCGATGCGGCCCGGGAACAGGCCCTCCAGGGTGCCGAACTGCTCGGCCACCACCAGCGGCGCGTGGTTGGGCAGCATCACGCCGCCGGAGCCGACCCGGATCCGCTTCGTCGCCGCGGCCAGCGCGGCGATGAGGACGGCGGGGGCGCTGGAGGCGATGCCGGGCATGCCGTGGTGCTCGGCCACCCACAGCCGGCCGTAGCCGAGCTCCTCGACGCGCTGCGCCAGGGTCACCGACTCGGCGAGGGCGTCGGGGGTGGTGCGGCCGGAGGAGACGGGGGCGAGGTCGAGCACGCTGAGCGGGGTCATCACAGCAGGTACAACGCCGCGGCGGCGCTGGTGCTTCCGCGGCTCACTCGAGAACGGCATCGCCGTTGTGCCGGCGGGGTTGGCGTCCGGGCGGCTGCTTCGGGGGTGGCAGCAGCGGCACGCGGGGCGCGACCGGGCGGCTGACCGTCTGCCCGGCGCCGACCTC
>JAOPVD010000342.1 GCA_025966295.1 Frankiales bacterium
GCCGGCGCCACCGTGGTCGACCGCGGGTCGGTGATCATCACCCACCTGTCGGAGATCGTCCGGACGCACGCCAGCCGTCTCCACGGTCGCGAGGACGTCCGCGCGCTGACCGAGGTCCTCAAGCGAACCCACCCCGTGGTGGTCGAGGAACTCACGCCCGCGCTGCTGTCGATGGGAGAGGTCCAGCGGGTCCTCGCGGCTCTGCTGGACGAGGGCGTGTCCATCCGCGACCTGGTGCGCATCTTCGAGGCGCTGTCGGCGCGGGCGCGTACGGGGACGGATGCGGACGGCCTGGTCGAGGCGGCCCGCGCGGCGCTCGGGCCCGCGATCTCGATGGCACACGCCGTGGACGGCCGGCTGTCGGTCCTGACGTTCGAGCCGCTGCTGGAGCAGTCGCTGCTGGAGTCACTGCGGACCGGTGACCAGGGGAGCTTCCTGATGGTCGACGCCAGGCTCGCCGACCACCTGGCGCGGGAGGCTGCCCGGCTCGTTGCCCTCGCGGAGGAGCGCGGCGAGTCGCCGGTCCTCCTCTGCGCTCAGCAGCTGCGGCCGGCGGTACGCCGGCTCCTCGTCACCGTCCTCCCGCAGGTCGCGGTGCTCTCCTACGGAGAGCTGGCCGGACAGCTCGCCGTCGTCCCGATCGGAGTAGTGAATGCCGCCCCAGCGTTTGCAGTTTGAAGGTCCCAGCCTCGAGGCGCTGCTCGGTCGGGTGCAACGTGAGCACGGCCCGGGCGCCCGGATCGTGCAGGCGGAGAAGGTGCGCACCGGCGGCCTGGCCGGCTTCTTCGCCCGCGAGCGGTACCAGCTCGACCTGGAGGTCGACGATCCCGCCGAGCCCGACCAGGAGCCGGGCTCGGCGCCGGTGTCGGTGCTCGAGCTGGCGGAACGGGTGAACGACCAGCAGCGCGATGCGGTCGACATGTCGGCGCGGGTCGCGTGGCCCGGCGTCTCCACGCAGAACCGGTCCTTCGCCGAGGTGCTCTCGCAGCTGCAGCAGGAGGAGGTGGCCTCCGTCCAGTCCCCGGCCGGTTCCCCGACGGCGCTGGACGAGCGCCGCCAGCGGCTGTGGCTGCAGAGCATTCCGAGGGTCCCTCGGCCGGTCTACGCGCCAGGACAGGTGCTCGTCGTCGCGGGGGAGCCCGAGCGGGCGCTCCGCACCGCCACGGCGCTGGCCGAGGAGCTGGCTGTTGACGCGCAGTCCGTCTTTTTGGCCACACCCTCGCCGCGGTCGCCGGGGGTGGCGGCTCGTCGGCGGCTCTCCGATCCTGCCGCCATGGCGGCCCGACGGGCGCGGTGGGCGCGGCAGCCGCACAGCATGATCGTCGCGCTCGACGCCCCCATGGTGCTCCGGCCGGAAGGCTGGGCGCGCTCGGCGCTGGCGGCGCTCGCGCCGTCGTTCGTCTACGGCGCCGTGGCGGCGACGACCAAGGCGGCGGACGTGCGGGAGTGGGCGCGCCGGCTCGGCGGGGTCGATGCGCTGTCCGTCGACGGGCTGGACGCCACGGTCGACCCGGCCTCGATCCTGACTACGCAGATCCCGGTGGCGCTGCTCGAGGGCCGGCCGGCCACACCGCATGCCTGGGGGGCGCTCCTCGCGGACCGGAGGCGCGAGTGACGGCGCCCGGGAGCCTGCCCGCACCGGCCGAGCAGGTCTTCCTGGTGATGGACGAGGGCACCGTGCTTCCTGCCACGGTCCGGTCGGCCGGCGACGGCACCTGCCTGGAGGTCGAGGCCGTGGCGATGTCGCGGCTGCGGCATCCCGCCCTCGACGCGGGTGCGGCGCTCACGGTGACGTGGCGGCGGCCCGATGCCGAGTACCGGCTGGCCGTGGCGTTCGTCGGGGTCACCCAGGAGGGGTGGCTGAGCCTGGCCCCCCGCGCCGGGGTCGAACGCGTGCAACGCCGCCGCCACGTCCGGGCCCGCGTCACCGTGCCGGTCGTGTTCACCGACCTGGAGGGCGGGTCCTGGACGGGCGTGACCCAGGACGTGAGTGAGAGCGGGCTGCGCTGCCGGCTGCCGACCTCCGCGGGCCTGACCCCGGGGCAGCTGGGGACGGCGTCGTTCACGCTCGGTCAGGAGCAGTTCGTGCTGGCCGGCGAGATCCTGTGGAGCGGCGCCGGGGACGAGTGGGCGCTCGAGGAGGGCGTGTGCTTCGTCGCGCCCGGTCAGCAGGCAGACGCGATCCGCCGGGCGGTGTTCGCCTTGCAGCTCAGGAACAGGGAGAGCCGCACGCCATGAGCCCGCTGGCTGTCGTGCTCGCGCTCCTGCTCAGCGGACCTGCACTGCTGCTCGTCGTACAAGGAAACCTGGACGTGTCGAGCGCGGCCGTGCGCTTCGTCGTGGCGCTGATGGTCAGTGGCGTCGTGCTGCGCGTCGTCGGAGCGGCGCTGCGCCCCGCGGACGACGGCGAGCCGCAGGCTGATCCCGCCGCTGCGGAGGACCTCCCGCGGCGCCGGAGCAGCGACCATCCGCTGGAGCAGTCAGGCGCAGCAGAGCTGCCGGAGGACCTCATGGCAGCGCCGTAGCCCCCTCGGTCGGCGGGCCGGGATCTGGGAGACTCGGGCATGCCCCCGGTTGCTCGCGCCCTGCCCCTGTCCTGGACCTCGGTCCTGCCGCCCGTCGCGATCCTCGTCCTCATCGCCGGGTGGGGACGCGAGCTCGCTCCGTTGCTGGTTGCGGTGGTGGCCGCGGTGCTCGCGGGGGCCGTCCTTGCGGCGGTGCACCACGCCGAGGTGGTGGCCCACCGCGTGGGCGAGCCGTTCGGCTCCTTGCTGCTCGCCGTCGCCGTGACGGTGATCGAGGTGGCGCTGATCCTCACGCTCATCTTGTCCGGTGGCCCCGAGGTGGCCTCGCTGGCGCGGGACACGGTGTTCGCGGCGGTGATGATCACCTGCAACGGCATCCTGGGGCTGTCGCTGTTCCTGGCGGCCCGCAGGCAGCACGTCGCGGTCTTCAACGCCGAGGGGACCGGTGCGGCGCTGGCCACCGTCACCACGCTCGCCACCCTGAGCCTCGTGCTCCCGACCTTCACGACGAGCGAGCCGGGACCGCAGTTCTCCCCGGGCCAGCTGGCCTTCGCCGCAGTCGCGTCCTTGGCCCTCTACGGCGTGTTCGTCGTCACCCAGACGGTCCGGCACCGGGACTTCTTCCTTCCCGTGCTGGCGGGCGACGCACCGACGCCCGACCAGCACGCCGCCCCGCCCACGGCACGCGCCGCGGTGACCAGCCTCGGGCTGCTGGTCGTGGCGCTGGTCGCGGTGGTGGGCCTGGCCAAGGTCGAGTCCCCGGCGATCGAGGCGGGGGTGGAGGCCGTGGGCTTCCCACCGTCCTTCGTCGGTGTGGTCATCGCGCTGCTGGTGCTGCTGCCGGAGACGCTCGCGGCGGTCCGGGCGGCCCGGCGCGGGCTGGTCCAGACGAGCCTCAACCTGGCGCTCGGATCGGCCATGGCGAGCATCGGTCTGACCATCCCGGCCATCGCGGTGGCGTCGATCTGGATCGACGGCCCGCTGGTGCTGGGTCTGGAGGCCACCCAGCTGGTGCTGCTGGCGCTCACGGTGGTCGTCGGCGTCCTGACCATCGTGCCGGGACGGGCGACCCGGCTGCAGGGAGCGATCCACGTCGTGCTGCTCGCGGCCTTTTTGTTCCTGGCCATCAACCCCTGAGCTGGCCCGCCCCCAGGGACGTCACGACCTTGTGTGCCGTCTCCGTGCTGGAGGCCGGGTTCTGCCCGGTCACCAGGTTGCCGTCGACGACCGAGAACGGCTGCCACGCCGGCCCCTTCTGCACCTGGCCGCCGAGCTGCCGGATGCGGTCCTCGAGCAGCCACGGCGCCTTGTCGGCGAGCCCGGCCTGCTCCTCCTCCTCGTCGGTGAAGCAGCTGATGGTGCGCCCGGCCAGGGCCCACGTGCCGTCCGGCCGCTGGGCCGGAAGCAGGCCCGCCGGGCCGTGGCACACCGCGGAGACCAGCCGGCCGCTGTCGAGCATCGCGAGGACGATCCGGGCCATGTCGGAGGAGACGGCCAGGTCCTCCATAGGCCCGTGGCCGCCGGGCACGAACACGCCGTCGTAGTCCTCGGGCGTCACCTGCTCGAGCGGCGTGGGCGCCGCCAGCAGCTCGCTGTAGGAATCGAGCTCCTGGCGCAGCCGAGCCGTCTCCTGCTCGCCGCCAGTCATCGCCGGGTCCAGGCTGCGCTGGTCGACGGTGGGGCGCACCCCACCGGGCGTGGCGAGCGTGACGTCCAGCCCGGCGGCGCGGAACACGCCCATCGGGTTGACGAACTCCTCCGCCCAGAACCCGGTCGGGTGCCGCGTCCCGTCCTTGAGCGTCCAGTGGTCGGCGCCGCTCAGCGCCACGAGCAGGGAAGGCATGGCTCCTCCTCGGATCGGCCCGGTCGGCGGCCGCCGTACCCCGGGCCGTCCGGCCTAGACGCCTCCGCGGTGTCAGCAGCAGTTCGGGTCGAGGACCCGGACCAGCGCGCCGAGCGCGGCGGGCTGCGGCCGGTAGTAGACGTTGGTGCCCTTGCGAGTGCCCTCGACCAGGCCGGCCTCGCGCAGCTGCTTGAGGTGGTGGCTGACGGTGGCCTCCGACAGGTTGACCGCCGGCGCCAGGTCGCAGGTGCAGACGCCGGTGTCCGGCTCAGCGAGCAGCATGCTCATCAGCTGGACGCGGACCGGGTCGGCGAGGGCCTTGAGCCGGAGCGCCACCGCGAGGGCGTCCTGCGAGGCCATGACGCCGGCGGCCAGGGGCGCGCAGCAGACCGGTGCGCTGGTGTCGAGGAGCGGCAGGGCCTTGGGCATGGCCCCATCGTGCCACGAGATTCGATGAATGTCTGGTAAGCCCTTGACGAACGTCTAATGAAGGTCCAGGGTCGCATTGTTCGATGAACGTCGAACCTGACGCCGAGGAGCCCGCCATGACCGTTCCCACCCCGACCCCCGATGGAGGCCGCGTCCAGCTGGCCCTCAACGTCGACGACCTGGCGGAGGCGGTGGCGTTCTACACCAAGCTGTTCGGGACCCCGCCGGCCAAGCAGCGGCCCGGGTACGCGAACTTCGCCGTCGCCCAGCCGCCGCTCAAGCTCGTGCTGCTGGAGAACCCCGGTCAGGGCGGCACCCTGAACCACCTCGGCGTGGAGGTGCCGAACACCGCTGTCGTGCACAGCGAGATCGCCCGGCTCAGCGGTGAGGGGCTGTTCACCGACGAGGAGATGGGCACAACCTGCTGCTTCGCCACCCAGGACAAGGTCTGGGTGACCGGCCCGGGCGGCGAGCGGTGGGAGGTCTACACCGTCCTCGCCGACAGCCAGGTCTTCGGCGTCAGCCCCGGGCACCCGCTCGCGACCGAGACCGCGGGGGGCGTCTGCTGCGGCGCCACCGCCGAGGAACCCACCAGCTCCTGCTGCTGACCGCCGGGTCAGCGGCGCTCCAGCCGGAGCGCCGACACCGGGCAGGCCGCGACGGCGCCCCGGGCGAGCCGGAGCAGCTCGTCCGGGACGTCGTCGGCCAGCACCGGGTAGCCCCAGTCGTCCAGCCGGATCCGCTCGGGCAGCAGCTCGGCGCACAGCCCGTGCGCCTTGCAGGCCGGCCAGTCCACCCGGAGCCCGCTCACCGCGGCAGCTCCGGGGCGGTCCGGCCGCACGGCGCGGACAGGTGTAAGGCGACGTCGTCGGCGAACGCCTCGAGGGCGCTGCGCACCATCAGCGCGGCGCCGGCGGGCAGGCCGCAGGCCCCCCGGCCGTCGACCAGCCC
>JAOPVD010000015.1 GCA_025966295.1 Frankiales bacterium
CGGCTGGCTCGCGGAGCACGAGCCTGCGCTGGTGGCCCGCGCCGAGGTGGCGCTGCTGCCCAAGGACGTGCTGCGCGCGGCGCTCGCGGGCCCGCTCGTCACCGACCGCAGCGACGCGTCCGCGACGCTGCTGTGGGACGTCGTCGCCGACGGCTGGGCCGACGACGTGGCGCAGCGCACCGGGGTGCCGGGCCGGCTGCTGCCGCCGGTGGTGGCGCCCGACGCGGTGGTGGGCGTCACGTCCTGGCTGGCCAAGGTGGTCGACGGGGTGCCGTCGGACGTGCCGGTGGTGGCCGGCGCGGGCGACACCCCCGCGGCGCTGCTCGCGGCCGGCCCGGCCGCCGGCGTGCAGGTCAACCTCGGGACCGGGGCGCAGGTGCTGCTGCCGGGTGCCGCGGCGGCCGCCGCGGCCGACCCGCTCAGCCACCTGTACGGCGACACCGACGGCGGCTGGTACGCGATGGCGGCCGTGCAGAACGCCGGCCTGGCGGTGGAGTGGGCGCGCCGGCTGCTCGGGATGGAGTGGCCGGAGCTGCTGGCGATGCTGCAGCACCCCGGCGCCGGCGGCGGCGTGACGTTCCTGCCGTTCCTCACCGGTGAGCGCGGCGGTCTGGCGCAGCCGGGCAGCCGGGCCGCCTGGCTGGGGCTGGAGCAGGGCACCACCCGGGAGGACCTGGCCCGCGCGGCTGTGCACGCGATGGCGTTCGCGGTCCGCCGGGCGGTGGAGCTGCTGCCGCCCGGCACGGCCGTGGACGACGTGGTGCGGCTCACGGGTGGCGGCAGCCGGGCCCCGGTCGTGCAGCAGCTGCTGGCCGACGTCCTCGGCGTCGCGGTGCAGCGCGTGGAGGTGCGCAGCGCCTCGGCCACGGGCGCGGCGGTGCTGGCGGCGCGGGGGCTCGGTACGGTGCTCGCGCCGCACCGGGAGCAGGGGCCGGTGGTCGTGCCCCGGCCCCGGCCCGAGCTGGATGCGGCCTACCGGCTGTGGCTGCAGCGGAACCCGGTCGCGGACCTCTGACACCCGGCCCGGGTCGCGGTACACATGGTGCTGCGTGCGTGCGCCCTGCGTGAGAGGAGCCCGCCGTGACCGCGCTCTCCGCCGCCACCCTCCCGTCCCTGGCCGCCGCCGTGCCGGTCCCGGGCTACGACCGCAGCAAGGTCAGCACCGGGATCGTGCACTTCGGCGTCGGGGGGTTCCACCGCGCCCACGAGGCGATGTACCTCGACCGGCTGATGAACGCCGGCCAGGCCCGCACCTGGGGGATCTGCGGCGTCGGGGTGCTCCCCGGCGACAAGCGGATGAAGGACGCGCTGGCGGCGCAGGACGGCCTGTACACGCTGGTGGTCAAGCAGCCGGACGGCAGCCTGGAACCGCGGGTGGTCGGCTCGATCGTCGAGTACCTGTTCGCGCCGGACGACCCGGAGGCGGTCCTGGAGAAGATGGCCGACCCTGCCACCCGGATCGTCTCGCTGACGGTGACGGAGGGCGGCTACAACGTCCACCCGGTCACCGGGCAGTTCGACGCGGGCGACCCGGCCGTGGTGCAGGACCTGCAACCGGGTGCCGTCCCGGCCACGGTGTTCGGGCTGGTGACCGAGGCGCTGGCGCGCCGCCGCGCACGGGGGCTGCCGCCGTTCACGGTGATGTCCTGCGACAACATCCCGGGCAACGGCGACGTCGCGCGCAAGATGTTCGGCGCCTTCGCCCGCCTGCGCGACGCGGAGCTGGGTGACTGGCTGGAGCGCGAGGTCCGGTTCCCCAACTCGATGGTGGACCGCATCACGCCGGTGACCAGCGACGACGACCGCACCGTGCTGGCCGCGCGCTTCGGGGTCGAGGACGCCTGGCCTGTCGTCTGCGAGCCCTTCACCCAGTGGGTCCTGGAGGACTCCTTCAGCGACGGCCGACCGGCGTGGGAGGACGCCGGCGCCCAGCTGGTCGAGGACGTCGTGCCCTACGAGCTCATGAAGCTGCGGCTGCTCAACGCCAGCCACCAGGCGCTGTGCTACCTCGGCTACCTGTCCGGCTACCGCTACGTCCACGAGGTCTGCAGCGACCCGCTGTTCACCTCCTTCCTGCTCGCCTACATGGACCGGGAGGCGACCCCGACGCTGCCGCCGGTGCCGGGCGTCGACCTCGACGCCTACAAGCACACGCTGATCGAGCGCTTCGCGAACCCGGAGGTCCGCGACACCCTGGCCCGGATCTGCGCCGAGAGCTCGGACCGCATCCCGAAGTGGCTGCTGCCGGTGGTCCGGCAGCAGCTCGCGACCGGCGGCGAGATCCACCGCGCCGCCCTGGTCGTCGCGTCCTGGGCCCGGTACGCCGAGGGCACCGACGAGCAGGGCGAGCCGATCCAGGTCGTCGACCGGCTGCGCGACCCGCTGATGGCCGCGGCCGGCCGGCAGCGCGAGGACCCGACCGCGTTCCTGCAGGACCGGGACCTGTTCGGCGACCTCGCGGACGACCCGCGCTTCGTGGCGGCGTACACGGCCGCGCTGGACTCGCTGCACAGGCGCGGCGCCCGGGCCACCCTGGAGGCCCTCCCGGTGTGACTCCGGCCGGTCAGGTCTGCGGCCGCACAACCGCCTTGACCGACGCCTCGTCCAGCCGGTTGGCCTGCAGCGCCCGATCGGCCTGCTCCAGGGAGTAGACCCCGGTCACCAGCCGGTCCAGGTCGACCCGGCCGGCCGCGACGAGCGCGATGGCGGTCGGCCAGGTGTTGGCGTACCGGAAGGTGCCGGTGACCTCCAGCTCGCGCTCCTGGACCACCGGCAGCGGCAGGGGGAGGTCGCTGCTGCCCATGCCGACGAGGACGGCGCGCCCGGCCCGGTCCAGGGCCCGGACCGCCTCGGCGGTGGCGGCCGGGTGCCCCGAGCACTCGAGCAGGACCTGCGGAGCCGGGTCGAGCCCGTCGACGCCGGCGGCGCGGGCATCGACGACGGCGGTCGCGCCCAGTTCGGTCGCCAGCGCCAGCCTGGTCGGGTTGACGTCCGACACCACGACCTCGGTGGCGCCGAACGCCAGCGCGGTCTGCAGGCAGACCAGGCCGATCGGCCCGGCGCCGGTGATGAGCACCCGGGAGCCGGCCGTCACCCGGCCCTTCTGGCAGGCCCAGATCCCGACCGACAGCGGCTCGAGCAGGGCGGCCGCGTCGTCCCCGATGGTGTCCGGCACCGGGTGCGCGAACGCCGCGTGCACCACCACCAGCTCCGCGAAGGCGCCGTCGACCGGCGGGGTGGCGAAGAACCGCATGTCCGGGCAGAGGTTGTAGCGGCCGGCGAGTCACTGCGCGCAGGTCAGGTCAGGCACGCCCGGCTCGATGGAGACCCGCTCGCCGACCCGCGTCGCGGGCACCCCCTCGCCGACCTCGACCACGACGCCGGACGCCTCGTGCCCCAGTACGAGCGGCTGCTCGACCACGAACCGGCCCAGGCGCCCGTGGTCGTAGTAGTGGGTGTCCGAGCCGCACACCCCGACGGCGTGCACCCGGACCAGGACCTCACCGCGCCCCGGCCGGGGCGCGGGGCGCTCCTCGACGACGAGGTCCTTCGGACCCCGCAGGACGGCGACCCTCATCGCGTCACTTCACCGCCCCGAGCGACAGCCCCTGCACCAGCTTGTCCTGGGCCGCGAAGCCCGCGATGATCACGGGCAGCGACACGAACGCCGCCGCCGCGCAGACCTTCGCCAGGAACAGGCCCTGGCTGGTCACGAAGCTGGTGAGGAACACCGGCGCGGTGGACGCGACGGTGCCGGTGAGCACGCGGGCGAACAGCAGCTCGTTCCAGCTGAAGATGAAGCAGATCAGCGCGGTGGCGGCGATGCCGGGCAGCACCACCGGCGCGATCACGTCCCGCAGCGTGCGGATCAGCTTGGCGCCGTCCAGCGACGCGGCCTCGAGCATCTCCACCGGCACCTCAGCCAGGAACGACCGCATCATCCAGACCGCGATCGGCAGGTTCAGCGAGGTGTACAGCAGCACGAGCAGCCAGATGTTGTCCAGCAGCCCGGCGTTCTGGGCGAACAGGTAGAGCGGCAGCAGGCCGGCGACGACCGGCAGCATCTTGGTGGACAGGAAGAAGAACAGGACGTCGGTCCACTTCTTCACCGGCCGGATCGACAGCGCGTACGCCGCCGGGATGGCGAGCGCCAGGACCAGCAGGGTGGAGACCACGCTGGCGGTCAGCGAGTTCAGCAGCGGCGGCCAGGGGCTGGCCCCGGTCGAGGCGCCGAAGAACTCCCGGTAGCCCTGCAGGGTCAGCGGCGCGCCGAGGGACGGCGGGTTGGTGGCGGCGTCCTGCTCGCTGTGGAAGGAGGTGAGCACCATCCAGAGCACCGGCAGGATGAACAGGATCCCGATGACCCAGGCCAGCACACCGAGCATCGCTCCGCGGCGGCGCGGTGGCCGGCGGCGCACCGGCGGGGTGACGGGCCGGGTCGCCGGAACCGGTCCGGCCGCGGTCAGCCCGCTCATCGCGCCTCCTCCTCACGGAACAGCGTCGACACGGTGCGCAGCGCGAGGGTCGCGATGATGATCGTCCCGATGACGACGACCACACCGGCGGCGGACGCCCGCCCGTAGTCGTGGGCGTTGTAGAAGGTCTGGTAGGTCGTGAAGGGCAGGTTGGCGGTACCCAAGCCGCCCGAGGTGATCGTGAAGACGGCGTCGAAGTTCTGCACCACGTAGATGGAGCCGAGCAGTCCCCCGAGCTCGAGGTACTGCCGCAGATGCGGGAATGTCATGTACCGGAAGATGTTCCACGCGCCGGCGCCGTCCATCCGGGCTGCCTCGATGACATCCAGCGGCCGGCTCTGCAGGCCGGCGAGCAGGATCAGCATCATGAACGGCGTCCACTGCCAGATCAGGGCTGCCTCGATGGCGATCAGCGGGTTGTTGCTGATCCAGTCCGGCTGCGGCGGGTTGCTCGAGCCGAACAGCTTCCAGACCCAGGTGAGCGTCCCGTTGAACAGCCCGTACTCCGGGTTGTAGAGCGCGTGCTTCCACAGCAGCGCGGCGGCCACCGGCACGACCAGGAACGGCGTGATCATCATGGTGCGGACCGCGCCCCGGCCGCGGAAGGTGCGGTCCAGCAGCAGCG
>JAOPVD010000022.1 GCA_025966295.1 Frankiales bacterium
GGCCGCCAGCCCGGCCAGCGCCTCCTTGACGCAGGCCGCCGCCTGCGCCAGGTCGGCGACCACCGGCCCGACCACGACGGGCCCGTCCGGCAGCTCGGCAGCGATCTGCTTCACCGCGGCCTCCGGCTTGCCACTGCCGCCGACCACGACGAGCAGCCCCCCGCCGGCCTCGCCGGTGAGGACGAACAGCCCGCTGTGCCGGGCGTGCCCGCGCAGGTGCTCCAGCCGCGGCTCGATGGCGCCGGCAGGGGCGGAGGCCGCGAGCGCCGTCGTCCAGGCGGGCCGGCCCCAGCCGAGCGACCCGGCGCGCGACAGGGTGAGGTCGCCGACCTGGTCGCGGACGAGGGCCTCCACCACACCGGCCTCCAGGCGGGCGTCCCAGGCGCCGCGGGCCTCGGCCGCGGCGGCGTACACCTCAGCGGCGGCGAAGGCGATCTCGCGCGAGTACCGCAGCACCGCCTCCCGCAGGTCCTGCTCCTCACCGGGCGACGCCAGCCGCGGGACCTGCGCCTCGAGCACCCCGACGACCACCCGGATGAGCTGGACCGTCTGCTTGAGGCTGACCGCGCGGGTCAGGTCGCGCGGCGCCGCGCCGAACACGTCCGGCACCGGCGCCGGTTCGGTGGAGGCGTCCTTCAGCCAGCCGGTGAAGGCCCCGATGCCGGCCTGCACGACCAGCCCGACGTCCGCGCGCTGGGCCGCCGGCAGCGCCGTGAACCAGGGCAGGCTGTCCATCTGCTGGACGGCCTCGGTGCTCAGTCGGGACGACGCCCGCCGGACCCGCTGCCACGTCGACGCCACCCGCGCAGGCTAGTACCGGCTGGGGGGGCGGAGGTGGGGGCGCAGCGCACACGGCGAAGGCCGCTCCCGCACCGGCGGGAGCGGCCTTCGGGCCGAGCGGACGAACTAGGCGTTCTTGACGGCCGAGACGTCGAACTCCAGGTTGATCTTGTCGCTGATGAGGACGCCACCGGTCTCGAGGACGGCGTTGTACTCGATGCCCCAGTCCTTGCGGCTGATGGTGGCGCGCCCCTCGAAGCCGGCGCGGAAGTTGCCGAACGGGTCGCGCGCGGTGCCGGTGTGCTCCCAGGTGATGGTGACCGGCTTGGTGGTGTCCTTGAGCGTCAGGTCCCCGGTCATCTCGAACTCCTCGTCGCTCTTCTTGACGACCGAGGTGCTGACGAAGGTGCCGACCGGGAAGGTCGGGGCGTCGAAGAAGTCGTTGGTGCGCAGGTGGTCGTCGCGCTGCGGCTGACCGGTGTTGATGCTCGCGATCTGGAACGTCACGGTGGCGGTGCTCTTGGTGGGGTCCTCGAAGTCGAGGTGCGCGGCGCCCTCGAACTGCTCGAAGGAGCCCCGGACCTTGGTCACCATCGCGTGGCGCGCGGTGAAGCCCAGGCGGGTGTGCGTGACGTCTAGGGCGTAGTCGCCGGACAGGTCGGTGGTGGCGGGCGCGGTCATGGTGTCTCCTAGGATCAGTTGCTGGTTGTTGCTGCTGCAACGAACCATAGCCGCCATTTATTGCATGTTCAAGTGTTGCGTCGACAACATGATCCCGGGGTACCCCGGCGGGAGGGCCGCTACACGAGCACCGCCTGGGTCTGCGTGGTCGTCGCGACCAGGCGGCCCGCGGCGTCGCGCATCTCGGTGACCACCACGACCGTGGTCCGGCCGCGGTGGAGCGGCCGGGCTACCGCCTCGACGTACCCGTCCCGGACCCCGCGAAGCAGGTTGGTGGAGGAGGAGAGCGTTGCCGTGCCGGCGCCGTCCGGCAGGCCGAGGAACGCGCAGACCGCCCCGACGCTGTCGGCCAGCGCCATCAGGGCGCCGCCGTGCAGCGTGCCGCCCAATGTGCACCGCTCCGGCGCCCAGGCCAGCCGGCCGCGCACCTGTTCGGGCGAAGCGGCGGTGAGCTCCATGCCCAGGGCGACGGCGAACGGCATCGAGGACAGCAGCGCATCGAGGTCCATGCCGGGAACCTAGAGGAACGCCTTCTCCGACGCGCCCAAGGCGTCGTCGAGCCCGACGAGCAGCCGCTGCAGGTGCGGCAGGCTGCGCCGGCAGCCGGTCAGCCCGAACTGCAGCCGGCCGGCGTAGCTCGCCACCGTGATGTTGAGGGCCTGGCCGGCGGTCGGGATGGACAGCGGGTACATGCCGTCGAGGCGGGCGCCGTTCCAGTACAGCGGGTCGCGCGGTCCCGGCACGTTGGAGATGACGAGGTTGAACGGCGGCCGCACGAAGCGCGGCACCCCCAGCACGGTGTTGAGCAGCAGCGGGGACATCGTCACCGCCGACAGCGCCGTCACCTGCAGCGGGGACAGGCCGTCGAGCGCAGCCTTCCCGCGCCGCATCGAGTCGCGTACGGCGAGCAGGCGCTGCTCCGGATCGGCGAGGTCGGTGCCCAGGCTGGCCAGGATGGTGCCGACCGCGTTGCCGCCGTCGCCGTCGTCGCCGGTGCGCAGCGAGATCGGGGTCATGGCGACCAGCGGCGCGGCGGGCAGCGCGTCCAGCGAGAGCAGGTAGTCGCGCAGCGCACCGGCCGACATCGCCAGCACGACGTCGTTGATGGTGGCGTCGGCGGCGCGGGCCACCGCCCGGACCCGGTCGAGGTCCCAGGAATCGGCGGCGAACCGGCGGCTGCCGCTGATGGGGACGTTGAGCACGCTGCGCGGCGCCTGGCCCGGAAGCGCGGCACCCTGGTGCCGCAGCGCCTGCTCGGCGAGGTGCGCGATCCGCGGCCCGAGGCGGGCCGCGTCGGTCGCCGCCCGCATGCCGTTGCCGAGCAGCCCGGCGAGGTCGAAGCCGCCGCCGTCACGCGACGGTCGCGGCTGGCGCGCGAAGGGCAGCGGCTGGTCACGCGCCGTCGGGTCGGTCGAGAGGCTGCGCTCCAGGAGCCGCAGGGCGGAGATGCCGTCCATGAGGGCGTGGTGGAGCTTGGTGTAAACCGCGAACCGGCCGTCCTCGAGGCCCTCGATGAGGTGCATCTCCCACAGCGGCCGGTGCCGGTCCAGCAGCGTGCTGTGCAGCCGTGAGGTCAGCGCGAGCAGCTCCCGGACGCGGCCCGGTCGCGGCAGCGAGGAGTGCCGGACGTGGTGCTCGAGATCGACCGGCTCGTCCTGCTCCCAGGCCCACTGGCCCAGCGTCGCCAGCCCGCGCACCGGGCGCTTGCTGAAGACCGGTGCGACGTCGGTCGTGGCCAGTGCCTGCTGGTACAGCTCGGTGAGGGAGTCCGGGCCGGCACCGGCCGGCGGGCGGAACAGCTGCAGGCTGCCCACGTGCATCGGCTGGTCCCGGGTCTCGGGCAGCAGGAACATCGCGTCCGTGGGGGCGACGAACGAGGGCAGCAGGGACACGGGAGCTCCTAGGAGAGCGAGAGGGTGGCCCCCCGGGCGAGGGGCGCGAGGAGCACGGTCGTGACGTCGGGCACCTGGTCCGGCCGGACCCCGAGGAACGGCGCCGCGGCGGCACGCATGGCGCCGTCGCTGCGGCCGCCCTTCGGCGGGTAGGCGCACGGGTCGTGGGTGCACGGCGGCTTGCCGGTGTAGGGGTCGACGACCTGGCCGTCGTAGTAGCCGTCGTAGGGGTTGTAGTAGAGCGGGATGTTCATCTCCGGATGGGCCGGGTCGAGCCCGCGGCAGGTCTCGCCACCGGTGTCGCCGTAGCGCGGTTCCATGCCCTGCACGTACCCACCGTTGTCCGCGGTGGCCTCCAGGGTGAGGTGCAGGCCCGGCTGCAGACCGCCGAAGGACTTCGTGATCGGCCCCTCGAGGTAGGCCAGGGACTTCAGCAGGCACGGGTAACCGGCGGCGTAGGCGGCGTACATGTTGAGCACCGGCACGCTGGTGGCGGCCAGCGTCACCAGTCGCTTCTCGTTGCGGCGCACGAGGTCTTCGGCGCTGGCGGCGAACGTGGTGGTCGTGGTGAGGAACGTGTCGATCTGCTGCTGCTGCTGGACGGCCGAGCGGCTGGAGAACGACAGGTTGTCGAGGACCTGCAGCAGCGCCGGCGTCGCCTCGGCGGTGCTGTTGGCGAAGTCGGCGAGGCCGGCGAGGTCCTGCTGCAGCGTCGGCAGGTGCGGGTTGAGCCGGGCCAGGTAGGCGCCGGTGCGCTGCAGGTTGGCGCCCAGCTTGTCGCCGCGGTCGCGCAGGGCGGTCGACAGCGCGTTCAGCGTCGTGGAGACGTCCTGCGGGTTGAGCGCCTTCAGCAGCGGCAGCAGGTCGTTGACGGCGGTCTCGGTCTCCATCGCGGTGCGGGTGCGGTTCTGCGCGATGACGTCGCCCTCCCGCAGGCTCGCGCCCTCGGGGCGCGCGGGGAGGTCGAGGACCACCAGCTTCTCGCCGAACAGCGTCTTGGGCAGCAGCTGCGCCGTGACGTTGCGCGGCAGCCGGGCGGCCTGCTGCGGGTCGAGCGCGAGCTCCAGCCGGGCACCGTCGCCGTGGCTGCTGACGCCGCGCACCTCGCCGACGAGCACCCCGCGCACCTTGACGTCGGCGCCACGGGACAGCTGGTTGCCGATCCGGTTGGCCTCCAGCGTGACGTGCACGACCGGGGTGAACGCCTTCTGGTACAGCGCCACCGCCAGCCCGACCAGCACCGTGATCACCATGAGGAAGGCGATGCCGAGCAGCCGCTGGCGGGCGAGCGCCCGGCCCCGGCGGAGCGGTGCGCTCATGCGGCCCGCCGGGCCTGGAAGGCCGCCTCGGCC
>JAOPVD010000029.1 GCA_025966295.1 Frankiales bacterium
GCCTGCAGCAGGAAGGACCGCGCCAGCCGCTTCTCGACCGGCGTCACGGCGAGCAGCGCCACGTCGACCAGCACGGTGAGGACCAACGAGGTGAGCGCCGCGAACGCCGGCGACCAGACCCCGACGAGCAGCACCAGCACCGCGAGCACCAGCGCCAGCCGGCGCACCCGCGGTGTCCAGGCCAGCCGCGACGTGCGGCCCTTGTGGGGCAGCCCGAAAGGGGTCAGCTGCGCCAGGGCAGCGGCCACGACGTAGAACCACGGGCTGACCAGGAGCCCCAGGGCGAAGGCCGCGACCACCGCCAACCACGTCACGGCCGACAGCCGCGACCGGCCGAACCACAGCTGGTCGGTCCAGGTCACGGCGCCCGGGAGGTAGTGCTCGCGCTGCGCGACGCGCAGCCACCGGGGGGCTCCCGCGGCCGTGACGGCCAGGCAGAGCAGGACGACGAGCGTCGTCACAGGCGCTCCCGCAGCAGCGCGTACAGCCCGTCGTCGAGCAGGTGCCCGCTGGTGTCGGCGACGGTCAGCGTGGCCTTGCGCAGCAGCGCCTGCGCCTCGCGCGCCATCTCGAGCGGCGCAGCGGTGTCGGCGGCCCCCCACACCATCTCCACGGGGGCGTCGATGCCCGGCAGCAGGTCGCGGTAGTCCTCGTTGACGAGCCGGACCATGGTGTCCCGCATCACGCCCTGGGCGTTGCGGTAGTCGGCGGAGCCGTGCTTGCGGCGCTGCCCCTCCATCGCGGCGGCGGACAGCAGCCCCAGCCGGTTGGCCTGCTTGGCCAGCCGGAACGCGAGCGGCGGCTTGCCCTCCGTCGTACGGCGCAGCAGGGGGACGCCGGTGAGCACGACGCTGGAGACGAGCGACGGCCAGCCGGCCGCCAGCTGCACGGCGACCCGGCCGCCGAAGGAGTGCCCGGCGACCGTCCAGCCGCCGTCCTCGAGCAGCGGCGCCAGCAGCTCGGCGTAGTCCCGCGAGCCCCAGGCGGCCGGTGGCGGCGGCGAGGCCCCGAAGCCGGGCAGGTCCACCGCCAGCGCGGCGACGCCGCTGAGCGCGGGCAGCCAGTCGGCCCGGGTGCGGCCCCAGCCGTGCAGCGCCAGGACCTTGGGGGACGCACCGGTCCGCTCGGCGAGGACAGCACCGTCGAGCAGGGCGATCAGCGCCACCGTCAGCCGCCGCGCTTCTTCGCGTTGGCGACCAGGGTGGCGTAGACGTCGCTGAGCTCGTGCCCGGCGGACGTGACCGCCAGCGGGAAGGTCGACGTCTCGGTGAGGCCGGGCGTCACCGCGGCCTCCAGCACCTGCGGGACGCCGTCGCGGCCGACGATCATGTCGACCCGGGAGAGGTCGCGCAGCCCCAGCAGGGTGTGCACCCGCTCGGCCACCGCCCGCACCGCCGGCACGTCCAGCCGGCTGTCGTCGTCGGCGAGCGAGGTGTACCGCACGTTCGAGGACGCGTCGTAACGCGCCTGGTAGTCGTAGGCGGTGCCCGGGGGCAGCTCGATGAGCATCGGGGCGAGCGCCTTGGGCCCGTCGCCGAGGTCGAGCACCGGCACGGTGACCTCGTGGCCGTCCACGTGCGCCTCGAGCAGGACGTCGCTGGCGTAGGCGTAGGCCTGCACGAGCGCGCCCGGCAGGTCCTTCTCCTCCCGCACCACCGTGACGCCCAGGGCGGAGCCGCCGGCGACCGGCTTCACGACCAGCGGCAGCCCGATCACGGAGTCGACCAGGTGGTAGAGGTTCTCCGGCCCGACCTCGCGGAAGATCGTGCTCGGCAGCGTCACCCAGGGCGGGGTCGCGACGCCCGCCTCGACCATGCGGGTCTTGGCGATGGCCTTGTCGTACGCCGCCCGGCAGGCGCCCGCGGTCGAGCCGACGTACGGCAGGCCGGCGAGCTCGAGGAGGGCCTGCACCGTGCCGTTCTCCCCGGAGCCGCCGTGGAGCGCCACGAAGGCGACATCGGCGTCCCGCTCGGCGAGCAGGCCGACGAAGCGCTCGTCGACGTCCCAGTGGTCGACGTCGAGGCCGGCCTTGACCAGCTGCTCCGCCAACCGCCGTCCGGAACGCACCGAGACGTCCCGCTCGTGCGACAACCCACCTGAGATGACCGCTACCTGGTGCACGCGGTCAGGCTAGTGGTCGGGCGTGCGTTGTTGGTGCGGACGACCCGCACCCCCCTCGTGTGCGGGTCGTCCGAACTGGGTTCGTGCGCCCCGGTCCTGGAGTGACAAGCGTGGCTCACTGCCCGCTTCAACGAAGGACCCGCCAAAGGGTTACTCACTCGCGCGGAACGGGTGGCAGCGCGTGATCAAGTGGGTACAGGGCGCTCATGACGTCACCTGAGACCGGCGAGCTCGTCCTCCCCACCTTCGCCGTGCTGGCCCGCTTCCGGGAGAGCGCCGCGACGAGCGACGCCGCCGTGCGGTCGGTGGCGGCCCGGCTGGCGGACCGGGACGAGCCGTTCCAGGAGGTGCTCGTGGAGCGCCAGGAGGGCCCGGAGAGCTGGATGGTGGTGGCCCGCTTCGTGGTGGTCTCCATCGACGCCCAGACCGCCGTGCTCGGGGTGAGCGAGACGCTGGGCGGCGCGGGCCTGGCCCCCGACGAGGTCTGGATGGACCGTCAGGTGGCCTGAGAGCCGCTCCCGGCCCGCCGCTGGCACGCGGCTGCCGCTAGTTCCCTCAGCGCCCTGCGAGGTCTACGGTGCGCGCAACCACGACCTACGGGGGGTTCATGATGGCGCAGTTCGACATCAGCAAGGTGCGCGGGAACGACCGCTTCATCGCCGGCGGCGCTGTGCTGCTCCTGATCCTGAGCTTCCTGCCGTGGTTCTCGGTGTCCTCGAGCGCCCCCGGCGGGTTCGGCGGCGGCGCGAGCACCAACCTGTGGGGCGCCTACGGCTGGAACAAGGTCGCCCTCGTCCTCGCGCTGGTCGCCGGCGCGATCGTCCTCGTCCGGCTCATGGGAGCGCTCGACGCCGTGCAGCTGCCGGTCGGCATCAACCTCGTGACGCTGGTCGTCTCCGGTCTGGCGAGCCTGATCTTCCTGCTCCGCTTCCTGACCGCGTTCGAGAGCCAGAGCCTGCTCGTCGGCAAGATCAGCGCCCATCCGGCCGTCGGTTGGTACCTGGGACTGCTGGTGTCGCTGGCGATGACCTACTTCGCGTTCCTCAACTTCAAGTCCTCCGGCGAGGAGCTGCCGAGCAAGCCGGCCTCCACGCCGCCGGTCGAGGGCTGACCGAGCGCTTCAGCGCGGAGGCGGTCAGCCGCGCCGCCCCGCAGGCCGTCTTCGCGCTCCTGGAGGACGGCAGCCGCTGGGCCTGCTGGGCAGGCCCGTTCGTGCCCCGCTCCCGCTGGGCGGTGCCCGGCTCTCCACCGGGCACCGTCGGCGCCGTGCGCCGGCTGGGCATCGGCCCGCTCGCCAGCCTGGAGCGGGTGGTCGAGCACCAGCCCGGCAGGCGGCTGAGCTATGTGGTGGACAGCTGGGCGCCGTACCGGGACTACCGGGCCGACGTGGACCTGGTGCCGACCACCGGCGGCGGCACCCGGATCGTCTGGCAGGCCAGCTTCTCCCCGAAGCTCCCGGGCACCGGGCGGCTGCTGCGCGCGGGCCTGCACCAGATCGTCGCGAGCTTCGCCCGCAACCTGGCGCGGGCGGCCGACGCCGGCTGACGGCCGGCAGCGTTGGCGCGCCGATCACGCCGCGTCGGGCAGGAGACAGGTGTCCCCCGTCGAAACGTGCGGGCAACCCCCGGAGGTCTCCACCGTGCCCCGTCTTCGCGCCGCCCTGCTGGCCGCCGCCCTCACGACCGCCGTCCTGCCGGCCTTCGCCCAGGCCGATCCGGCCGCCTGCCTCGCACCCACCGTCGGGGGCGCGCTGTGCCTGGCCATGGAGGCCGGCACCGCCGCGCAGGAGGCCGAGAAGCCGCTGATCCCCCCGCGGAACGCGGTGCGGGCGGCCACCGACCAGCTGCTCGAGCAGGCGGGGATCTGTGACCCCACCGACCACGCCGCCTGCCTGGTGCCGTTCCCCAACGACCGCTTCACGGTCAGCGACCCGACGACCGCGACCGGCCGGCGCATCAGCATCAACCCGCTGGCGATGCCGCGGAACGTCGCCAACCGGCCGATCGACCCCACCGAGCTCAACCGCAACGACGGCTGGTCGCCCGGCACGCCGGTGCTCACCAGCGTCGCGGGCCTGGACCTGGGCCGCAGCGGCATCGCCGGGGTCACCGACCCTGGCGCGTCGCTGCGGGCCGACGCGCCGATCGTGCTGCTCGACGCCAGGACCGGCCAGCGCTGGCCGTACACCGCCGAGCTGGACGCCAACCCCACCGACGGCGAGCAGCCGCTGCTCATCGTCCGGCCGGCCGTCAACTTCACCGAGGGCCATCGGTACGTCGTGGCGCTGCGGCACCTCAAGGACAGCGCGGGAAAGAGCATCGCCGCCGGGCCGGAGTTCGCCGCCCTGCGGGCCAAGGCGACGGCGGGCGACCCGGTCTTCGGACCCCTGCTGCGCAAGGGCATCGCGGTCAAGGAGCTGTACCTGGCCTGGACCTTCACGGTGGCCAGCACCCGCAACACCACCGAGCGAATGCTGCACATCCGGGACGACGCCTTCGCGTCGTTGCAGGCCGGCGCCCCGAAGTTCGCGGTCACCGGCACGACCGAGGCCTACAGCGACAAGGTGTCGCGCCGCATCACCGGCACCTTCACGGTGCCGAACTACCTGACCACGCCGGTCAACGCCAAGGCCCCCGTCCTGAACGCCGACGCCGCGCTGCCGGGCACCCGGTTCCTGTACCTGCCGGGCGACGACCTGCCGGACCGCAACGGCGACTTCACGGCGACCTTCACCTGCGACGTACCGAAGGCGGCCGTGGCCTCCTTCAGCGACCCGAAGGCCCGCGTCACGCCGGCCCGCGCCTCGATCTACGGCCACGGGCTGCTCGGCGGTCAGGGCGAGGTCGGGGCGGGCAACGTGCAGAAGATGGGCCAGGAGAACAACATCCTGTTCTGCGCCACCGACTGGTACGGGATGGCCACCGGCGACGTGCCGAACGTCGGCACCTTCCTCGTCGACATGAGCTACTTCCCGACCCTGCCGGACCGGGTGCAGCAGGGCATGCTGGCGCAGCTGTTCCTGGCCCGGCTGCTCAAGGACCCGCGCGGCTTCGCCTCCGACCCGGCGTTCCGGGTGGGCGGCCGGCCGGTCGTGGAGAGCGGCGCCGTCTACTACGACGGAAACAGCCAGGGCGGCATCATCGGCGGCGCGCTGATGGCGGTGGCGCAGGACTTCACCCACGGTGTGCTGGGCGTCCCGGGCATGAACTTCTCCACCCTGCTGGACCGCTCGGTCGACTTCGCGGCGTACGAGTCGGTGTTCAACGCGTCGTACCCGAGTGAGGTGGACCGCGAGCTGGTCTTCGGCCTGATCCAGCCGCTCTGGGACCGCGCCGAGAGCAACGGCTACGCCGCCCACATCACCCGGAACCCGCTCCCCCGGACCCCCCGGCACAAGGTCCTGCTCGACGTCGCGTACGGCGACCACCAGGTGGCCAACCTCGCGGCCGAGGTCATGGCCCGGACCATCGGCGTCCGCACCAACACCGGCTTCCTCGCCAAGGGCCGGCACTGGGGAGTCCAGCCCGGCTGGGGCATCCCGCGCTTCACCGGCCAGTGGGACGGCAGCGCGATGGTCTACTGGGACAGCGGCACCGCCAGCCCGCCGAACACCAACGTGCCGCCGCCGCGGAGCCCCGGCCTGGCCGGCCAGGACCCGCACGAGGACCCGCGCGCGACCGACCTGGCCCGGGTGCAGAAGGGCCTGTTCCTGCGGCCCGGCGGCGTCGTCGTGGACGTCTGCAAGGGCCAGCCCTGCCTGGCCCGGCCGCTCGCGCCGGAGGACCCGCCGAAGCAGTAGTCCTGGCGCGGCGAAGGGCCTACCTTCGCCCTGTGACCACGCGGACGGCGGTCCTGGGCGCACTGATGGCCGGCTGCCTGCTGGCCGGGTGCAGCCACGGCGGCACGGCCGGCGTCCCCACCCCGTCCCGGACCCCGTCCGGCAGCCCGACCACCTCGGCACCGAGCCCGACGGCGGCCCCGACCGCCTCGCGGGTGGCGGCCAGCACGCCGCCGTTCCCGGCCAACACGCTGGCTGACACCGCGCAGCCGACCGGCGGGCCGCTCGGTCTGCGGGTGGCCCGGGTCGCGCCCCAGCCCGGCTACGACCGGGTCGTCCTCGAGCTCGCCGGGAAGGTCCCCGGCCAGCCCGGCTGGCGGGTCGAGTACGTCAGCCAGCCCACCTCGGACGGCTCGGGCAATCCCGTTGCGGTGCGAGGTGCGGCGTACCTGCAGGTGATCGTGACCGGGGTCGGCTACCCGGTGGACACCGGCGTGCCGGAGCCTGCGACCCGGCGGATCCGGCCCGCCGGGACGGCCGTGGTCCGCGAGCTGGTCCTGGACGGAGTCTTCGAGGGGCAGTACACCGCCTTTGTCGGGCTGACGGGCAAGCGGCCGTTCCGAGTCTTCCGGCTCAGCAACCCGGCCCGCGTCGTCATTGACGTACTCAGCACCTGAGACGGCTCACCCTCCACGTCCGGC
>JAOPVD010000084.1 GCA_025966295.1 Frankiales bacterium
AGGACGAGCCGCCGGCGGGCGACCAGGACGGGTGCGAGACGACCGAGCATCGAAGAACCCCCAGACAAGTGAACACCGCTAAGTTATCCACGTTCACTCAAGCCCGTCAATGCCCTTGCGTCATCGAAAGCGTCCCCTGCACCGAGCGCCGACGTGATGACGCACGCGGGTGTGGGGGACGATGCTGTGCGTGAGCGAGGAGCAGAGACCGGCTGCGGCGGCGCGGGCCGTCGGGGGCGGGGCGCTGCGGCTCGGCAAGGGCGTCGCCCGGCGCATCCACTCGGCCGCGAACGCCGACGGCGCCGACCGTTCCGGCCTGGCTGCGCTCATCGGCACCCACTCGCTGCAGGCCGCCGGCGACGCGCTGGTGGCCGTCTCGCTGGCCAGCACCGCGTTCTTCCAGGTCTCCGCGGAGGCCGCTCGCGGCAAGATCGCGCTGTACCTGCTGCTGACGCTGCTGCCGTTCTCGCTGCTGGTGCCGGTCGCCGCCCCGCTGCTCGACCGGTTCCCGCACGGCCGTCGCAACATCATCGCCCTCACCACCGGCGGCCGCGGCCTGGTGGCGTGGACCCTCGCCGGCTCGCTCGCCTCCCTCGCCCTCTACCCGCAGGCCCTCGCGATCCTGGTGCTGCAGCGCGCGTACACCGTGGCGCGGGCCGCCGCGGTGGTCCGGGTACGGCCCCCGGCCCTCGGGCTGGTGGCCTCGAACGCGCGCCTCAACATCGCCTCACTGGCCAGCTCCGGGGTGGCCGCGGCCGTCGGGGTGCTGATCGCGAAGACCCTGGGCACCGCCTGGGATCTGCGGCTGGCCGCGGTGCTGTTCCTCATCGCCGCGGTCACCTCGCTGCGACTGCCGTCCCAGATCGACGATCCCCGCAGCCTCGCCGGCGGCAAGGCCGAGAAGTTCTCGATGACGGCCGCGCCGGCGCAGATCCGCCGGGCGCTGCTGGCCACCGTCTCGCTCCGGGCCGTCACCGGGCTGCTGACGCTCGGGCTCGCCATCCTGCTCAAGGCGCACAAGGCGCCGGCCCCGGTCGTCGCCCTCACCCTCGGCGCCGCGGTCGGCGGTGGCCTGCTCGGCACCGCCCTCGCCAGCCGGCTGTCCGCCGAGCGCACCGCCCGCCTCACCGCGATCGCGCTGCTCGCCCCGACCGTCGCCTGCCTGCTGGCCGCCGTCACCGGCGCCACCGCGTTCAAGGTGCTGGCGGTGGGCTCCGTCGGGCTGGGCGCCTCGCTCGGCAAGTACGCCCTCGACGCGGCCCTGCAGAGCCACGCGCTGCCGTCTCAGATCGGCAGCGCCTTCGCCCGCTCCGAGACCGCCCTGCAGCTGGGCTGGGCGCTCGGCGGCGCGCTCGGGCTGGGGCTGTCGCTGCTGGACCGCACCCGGCTCGGCGAGGGCGGCGCGACGGCCGTCCTCTACGCCTGCGCCACTGCCCTGCCGCTCACCGGGCTGTACCTCAGCAGCCGCTGGAAGCCGCGCGTCCCACCCGGCACCGCTGCCCCCGGCCCGGTCGCCGGCGACGCGCGGCCGCCCCGGCCGGCGTAGGCGCCGTCAGGGCGTGTGCGAGAAGCAGACGTCGGTGGCGTGCCGGGTGAAGCCGAGCCGCTCGTAGACCCGGATCGCCTGGGTGTTGTCCTCGTCGACGTAGAGCATCACCTCACGCAGGCCGCGGTCGCGCAGGTGCTGCAGGCCCAGCAGGGTGAGCGCCGGGCCGAGGCCGTGGCCCTGCTCCGAGGGGTCGACGCCGACGACGTACACCTCACCGAGCGGCTCGTGGTCGTGGTCGCCGTGCGCCGTGCCGCCGTGCACCTTCGTCCAGTGCGAGCCGACCAGCCGCCCGTCGCGCTCGGCGAGGAAGAACCCGGCCGGGTCGAACCAGGGCTCGGCCTCGCGGACGGTGATCTCGTCGAGCGCCCAGCCGCCCTGGTCGGGGTGGGCGGCGAAGGCCCGGTTGTTCAGCGCGGTCCAGGCCGGCTCGTCCTGGCCGACCACGAAGGTGCGCACCGTGATCCCGTCGGGCACCGCCACCGGCGGCAGCGGCGGGGCACCGGCGGCCGCCAGCGGTCGCCGCATCTGCCACAGCGACCGGGACCGCTCGAAGCCCAGCGAGGCGGCCAGCTTGGCCGCCGCCGGGTGCTCGCCGTGCGCCCACAGCCGCAGCCGGCCGTCGGGCGACTGCCGGAGCAGCTCCTGCGCCAGCGCCCGGCCGATGCCCTGACCGCGGGCCGCCGGCCGGACCGCCAGCTCGGCCGACGGGCCGGCGACCTGGTCGGTGACGTCGAGGTGGGCGTAGCCGACCAGCGCCGCGCCGGACCGCACGAGCAGGTGCCGCACGTCGGCGTCGCCACCGCGCGGCAGGTGCAGCATGACGTGGTCGGACAGCGGCGGGGTGCGGTCGGCGGCCGTCACCTCGTCGACGAGGTCCCGCACCTGCGCGACGTCCGCCGCCGACAGCCGGGTCTGGACGGTGGGTGCGCTCACGCCCCGCACGCTACCCAGCGGCGGCCCGGCGCCGGTCTGCCACCCTCGGCCCGGCACTGCTCGGCCGCCCGACTTTCAGCGACCTGACAGCAAACTGACAGCCGGGGTGCCAGACTCCCATCGACATGACGTACGGGGGCGGCGGGCGACGTGTGCTCGTCACCGGGCTGCCCGGCGTGGGCAAGACCACGTTCGCCACGGCGTACGCCGCCGGGCGGGGGTTGCCCCACCTCGAGGTGGACCGGCTCTACTACGGCCCGGGCTGGTCGGTGCGCGCGTCCTTCCACGACGACCTCGAGCGGGCGCTGGCCGAAGAGTGCTGGTGCGCCGACGACGTCGGGTACGAGGCATCCCGGGATCTCACCTGGGACCGCGCGGACACCCTGGTCTGGCTGGACCTGCCGTGGTGGATCGCCGAGCAGCGGGCCGTGCGCAGGACCCTGCGTCGGTTGCGCCGCAGCGAGGTCGTCTACCCCGGCTGCAAGGAGTCCTGGCTCGGCTGGGGCCGGCCGGCGCACCCGGTGCGGTACGCCTGGAGCCGGCACGGCGCGGTCCGCCGGCTCATGGAGCAGCGGTTGGCCGACCCGCGTTGGCAGCACCTGGACGTGGTCCGGCTCCGGACCCGCGCGGAGGTCGCCGGTTGGCTAGCGCGCCGCGTCCAGCCGAGTTGACGGCAGCTCGACGGTCTCCTCGGGCAGGGCCGCGATCGGCGGCGTGACGAACTTGTAGCCGACGTGCCGGACGGTGCCGATCAGCTGCTCGTGCTCGGCGCCCAGCTTGGCGCGCAGGCGCCGCACGTGGACGTCCACGGTGCGGGTGCCGCCGTAGTAGTCGTAGCCCCAGACCTCCTGCAGCAGCTGCGCCCGGGTGAAGACCCGGCCCGGGTGCTGCGCCAGGTACTTCAGGAGCTCGAACTCCTTGAACGTCAGGTCCAGCGCCCGGCCGCGCAGGCGGCAGGTGTAGGTGCCCTCGTCGATCGTGAGCTCACCGGCGCGGACCACGCCCGGCTCGGCGGCAGCGGACTCCGCGGTGGCGACCCGCCCGGTGGCCAGGCGCAGCCGGGCGTCGACCTCGGCCGGGCCGGCGGTGTCGAGCAGCACGTCGTCGACGCCCCACTCGGCGGTGAGCGCCACCAGGCCGCCCTCGGTGAGCACCGCGAACACGGGCGCCGAGACGCCGGTCGTCCGCAGCAGCCGGCACAGCGACCGGGCCTGGACCAGGTCGCGGCGGGCATCGACGAGGATCGCGTCGGCCGGCTGGCTGCCCGTCTCGTCGAGCAGCGCCGACACCTCGAGGGGCGCGACGCGCACGCTGTGCCCGAGCAGACCAAGGGCCGGCAGCACCTCGGACGAGGGCGTCATGGCGTTCGTGAGCAGGAGCAGTGTGGCCATGCGGGCGACCTCCGAGTCGGCGGGAAAGCCGGGAGAGGCGCCGTTGCCTCACGAACGAGCCCTCAGGGTACCAAGCCGGACCGGCCGGGCCGGGGGAACGCGGAACCGGCACACTGGGCGGCGTGGACCTCCGTACCGCCGACGGCGTCCTGCTCCACGCCGTCCACCGCCCGCACCGCGCCCTGGACGTCTGCGTGGTGCTCGCGCACGGGTTCACCAACAGCAGCGGCAAGCCGAGCGTGCGCGACATCTCCGACCGGCTGTCCGCGCACGTCGGGGTGCTCGCGTACGACGCCCGCGGGCACGGCCGCTCCGGCGGCTGGAGCACCCTCGGTGACCTCGAGCCGCTCGACGTCGACGCGGCCGTGGCGGCCGCGCGGCGGCTCGGCTACGCCCGGGTCGTGACGATGGGCTGGTCGATGGGCGGCTCGAACGTGCTGCGGCACGCCGCCCTGCGCGGCGAGCAGGTCGGCGGTTGCACGCTGGCGCACGCGCCGGACGCCGTCGTGAGCGTCAGCGCGGTCAGCCGCTGGTACTACCGGGACACCCCGGCGATGCGCCGGCTGCACTTCGCCATCGAGCGCCGGCTCGGGCGGGTGATGACCCGCTGGGTGCGCAAGACCCGGGTCTCCCCGGCCCGGTGGGACCCGGTGCCGCTCAGCCCGCTGGAGGCGGTGCCCCTTATCGCGCCGCTGCCGCTGCTGCTGGTGCACGGCGACAGCGACCACTACTTCCCGGTCGAGCACCCGCAGGCCCTGCTCGCGGCCTCGGCCGGGCACGCCGAGCTGTGGCTCGAGCCCGGGATGGGCCACGCCGAGGCCGCCGCCAGCCCGGAGCTGGTCGAGCGCCTCGCCGCCCACGTCCTGCTGGGTACGTCGGCGTGACGGTCGTCCGGTACTGGGCCGCCGTCAAGGCCGCCGCCGGCACGGCGCAGGACGAGGTGCCCGCCGATACCCTCGCCGACGCGCTCACCATGGCCCGCGGCCGGCACGACGCCCGGTTCGCCGAGGTGCTGGCCGGGTGCAGCTTTCTCGTCGACGGCGCTCCCGTCGGCAGCCGCGACCACGCCGCCGTGCTGGTCGGTGCCGGCAGCCTCGTCGACTGCCTGCCGCCCTTCGCCGGTGGCTGAGCGTCCCGCCGGCCCGGATGAAAGGATCGAGGGCGTGACCACCCTCGAGGAGCGCCGGCCGGCGGCGCGGCGCCCCTCCCTGCTCGGGCAGGCGCTGGCTGCGGCCGTGCTGACGGGCGGCCTGCTCGGCCTGGCGGTGCTCGGGGAGTACCCGCTGCTGGGCGGCGTGGTCGCGGTGCAGCTGCTCGCGGTGCTCGGGTTCCTCGCGCTGACCGACGCGCCGGCCTCCGGCGCCATCTTCGTGCTCGGGCTGGCTGCGGCCGTCGCGGCCGACGTGGTGGTCGCGGTCGACGACGGCAACGTCGGCGGGCTGTCCGGGGTCGTGGCTCTCGGGCTGGTGGCCGCCCTGCTCCACCAGCTCAGCCGACGCGACCGCACGCGGGTCACGGAGTCGTTGGCCGACACCTTCGTGGTCGTGACGCTGGTCTGCTCGGCCGCCTGCCTGACCGCGGCGCTCATGCAGGACGGCGGGACCTGGCCGGTGCGGGCCGGTCTCGCGGCGGCCGGGGTGGCGCTGGTGGCCGGCCGGCTCGGTGACGCCGTCATCCACCGGCCGGCGCTGGCCGTCGGTGCCACCCGGGCTTGGCCCGGGCTGCTCCTCGGCCTGGGCGGTGCGGTTGCGGTGGCCGTGCTGGTGGCCGGCGGGCAGGTGTCCAGCGGCCGGGCCGCGCTCGTCGGGCTGGCGGCCGGCGCGACCGTCGCCACCGTCGACCTGGCCATCGACCTCGCGGCCGCCGAGCTCAGCCCGGCGCCGGAGGACAACCGCCGGGTCGCGGCGCTGCGGCCAGTCTCGCTGTTCCTGCCGTTCACACTGCTCGGTCCGGTCCTCCTGCTCGCCGTACGCCTCCTGCAGGACCGCGCCTGATGCGCAAGCTGGTGATCGGCCTGCTGGTGCTGCTGCTGCTCCTGGGGGTGGCCGACCGGGTCGCGGTGCGGGTCGCGCAGGAGCAGGTGGCGAAGAAGCTGCGCGAGACCGGGCAGCTCAGCGAGGACCCGAAGGTGACCATCCGCGGGTTCCCGTTCCTCACCCAGGCGCTGGCCGGCCGGTACGACCGGATCGACGTGGAGACCAAGGCGTTCACGCGCGGCGGCGTCGTGCTCAGCAAGCTCGACGTCTCGCTGCTCGGGGCCCGCGTCCCGGCCGGTGACGCGCTCGGCGGCACGGTCCGGTCGGTGCCGGTGGAGGGGCTGCGGGCGACCGCCGTGGTGCGGTACGTCGACCTGGCCGGCAAGAGCGGCATCAGCGGGCTCCGGATCGTGCCGGTCGGCGAGCAGCTCGACATCAGCGCCCGGGTGACGGTGGCCGGCCAGACCGTCACCGCCACCGCCCGCTCGACGGTCCGGCTCCGCGGCCGGACCCTGGTCGTCAGCGCCCGGTCGGTCAAGGTCGACGGTCAGAGCTCGCCGGTGCTCGACCGGGCGCTCGCCGGCCGGCTCGACTTCACGGTGCCGCTCGGGACCCTTCCCTACGGGCTGGACCTCACCGCCGTTCGGGTGGACCCGTCCGGAGTTGTGCTGGTCGCGGCCAGCGGCCCCACGGTGCTGACGACCCGCTAGGGCTCAAGTCCGGCGCCCGATCTGCCGAGAAAGTGCCGGTGAGAGCCGTGCGCCTGCCTGTCCTCGTCCTGCCGCTGCTGCTGGCGGTGGGGCTGCTCCAGGGCCCCGCGCCCGTCGCCACTCCGGCTCCGGTCCCGGTCGCCGCCGTCGCGCCGGCCGCCGACCCGCAGCCGAAGTTCCCCATCGCGGCGTCCTTCTTCTACCCGTACTACCCGGTGGCGACGACCGCCCGCAGCCGGTTCCACCCCAACCGGCCGCAGGGGGCGTACGACAGCGAGGTGCTGCGCCGCCAGGTCGACGACATGATCTACGCCGGCCAGAACGCCGCCATCTACTCCTGGTTCGGCCGTGGCACGTTCAGCGACACCGTGCTGCCGTACCACCTGCGCGCGGCCGACGACACGGCGTTCCGGTGGGCGATGTACTACGAGGGCGAGGGCCCGTCCGGGCCCAACAAGGGCAACCCGACCCCGGCGCAGATCAAGGTCGACCTCGACCACATCTACGCGAAGTTCGGCAAGGACCGGAACTACCTGCGCGTCGGCGGCAAGCCGGTGCTGTTCGTGTGGGGCGACGCCGGCGACACCTGCAACGCCTCCGCCCGCTGGCGGGCGGCCGACAAGGCCAACCGCTTCTACGTGGTGCAGAAGCACCTCGCCAGCTACCGCAGCTGCAACCCGCAGCCGAACGGCTGGCACGCCTACGCACCGGCCAACCCGCGGGTGCAGATCGGCGGCTCGTCGTACTCGATCTCGCCCGGGTTCAACGCCACCCGGGACAAGAGCCCCCGGCTGGCGCGGAGCGTCTCCCGCTTCACCGCGGACCTCAAGCGGATGAAGGCCGCCAAGGTGCAATGGCGCCTCACCACGACCTGGAACGAGTGGTCGGAGGGCACCGGCGTCGAGTCCGCCACCGAGTGGAACAGCAAGAGCGGGCACGGCGCGTACGTCGATGCGATGCACGCCGTCCTCGGCTCCGCGCCGGGCGTGCCGCTGCCGCCGAGCTCGCTCACCGCCACCCACGCCGCCGACGGCGTCCAGCTGGCCTGGTCCGACGTCGCCGGCGACACCGGCTACCGGGTGTTCCGCAACGGCTGCCAGATCGGCGCGACCGACGCCAGGACCTTCAAGGACACCGGCACCGCGGACGCCTGGGGCAGCTACAGCGTGCAGGCCATGAACGCCCGCGGCACCGCCCGCCGCAGCATGGTCGCGATCGGGGCCGCCGGCTCGCCGTCGCCCGCTCCGGTCAGCAGCGGCGAGGGCATCGTGGCGCTGCCGACCCCGACCCGGTTCGCGGCGACCGTCAACGGCGTCGGGATCGGCTGCGCCGGCCGCCAGCGCGGCGAGGCCCTCATCAGGCTGCCCGCCGCGGTGCCGGCCGACGCGACGGCCGTCTACCTCGCCGCCACGGCGTACAACGCCCTCGGCACCGGCGCGCTGCAGATCGGCCCGGCCGGCCAGGTGCCGGGCGTCGCCCAGGTGCGGTACTTCTCCAACCGCGGCTCCACCAACACCATGGTCGTCCCGGTCGGCGCCGCGCGGCAGATCTCGGTGCGCCAGTCCGGCGCGGGGACGCACTACAACCTCGACGTCCTCGGGTACGCCGCACCGGGCGCGGGCGGTCTGACCCGCGGCACCGGGTCGATCTTCTACAACAGCAAGACGACCCAGGTGTCGTCCGTGACGGTGCCCCTGCCCGCGGCGGTCCCGGCCGACGCGACCGCCGTACAGCTGAAGGTGTTCACCAACGCGGCGGCCGGTCCGGGCAGCGCGTTCGTCTACCCCGGCGGCAGCCCCAAGCCGTCGGTGACGCAGCACTCCTATGCGCAGAGCGTGATGATCTCCGGCTCGGTGCTGGTGCCGGTCACCGGCTCCCGCACGGTGCACGTCGACCTGTCCTCGCCGGCCCGGCTGTTCCTGGGCATCGAGGGCTGGGTGACGCCCGGCTCGTCGCGGCTGCTGACCACCAAGGCGGGCCAGCGGGTCTTCACCGGCAGCCTCGCGGCCGGCGCGACGAGGGTCTTCACGCTGCCGGCCTCGGTCCCGGTCGGCGGCACCGCGCTGCTCAACCTGGGGGTGGCCGGCGCCACCGGCTACGGCGGCCTCACGGTCTCGGGCACCGGCACCACGGCCCCGCCGCTGCCGCAGGTGTCCTACGGCCCGCAGCAGCCGCAGTCCGGGTTCGCGCTGATCACGGTCCCGGCCA
>JAOPVD010000107.1 GCA_025966295.1 Frankiales bacterium
GGTGCGGGGTGCCGGGGGAAGGCGGCGGACGGCGGTCACCGGCCCGGTCCGCAGCGCTTCCCCACGCGCGTTCCGGGCCGGTGGCCCGCCCGGCGACGTGAGAGGGTCGAGGTCGCACGTCGCCGGGCGGGGCTACCGTCCCTGGCGGGTCCGCGAGGCCCCGCCAGATCGCTAGAACGTCTGTTCGAACGACACCTACAGTAGACCTCGACCGGCACCGACCGTCAAGGGGCGCGGAGGACCTGTGGACACCGGCTTGCGGAGCTGCGCGGTCCCCTCCCCGCTGGGCGAGCTGCTGCTCGTCGCGTCCGCCGCCGGCCTGGTGCAGGTCTTCCTGCCGTCCAGCAAGGGCGTGCCCGCCAGCGGTGAGGAGCGGCACGACCCGGCCGCCCACTGCCTGCCCGCGGCGCGCCACCAGCTGCACGACTACTTCGCCGGCACGCTGCAGGAGTTCGACCTCCCGCTCGCCCCCGAGGGCAGCGCCTTCCAGCTGGCGGTCTGGGCCGCGCTGCGCGACATCCCCTACGCCACCACCACGTCGTACGGCAGGCTCGCCGCGCGGATCGGCGCCGACCCGCGGACGTCCTCGCGTGCGGTCGGCCTCGCGAACGGCAGCAACCCGGTCGCGATCGTGACGCCCTGCCATCGGGTGGTCGGTGCCGGCGGCGACCTCGTCGGTTACGCCGGTGGCCTGCACGCCAAGCGCTGGCTGCTCGACCACGAGGCCCGCGTCGCGGGGACCGTCCTGTTCTGAGGAGGCCCCCGGGGCGTCCCCTCGGCACCGAACGGCGTTCTAGTGTCGGGGGCATGGCCTCTCTGCTGCTGTCGCGCCGTGACCTGGACTTCCTGCTGCACGAGTGGCTGGACGTCTGCGCGCTCACCAGCCGCGAGCGCTACGCCGAGCACTCCCGCGAGACCTTCGACGCCGTCCTCGACCTGGCCGAGCAGATCGCCACTCGCGACTTCGCCCCGCACAACCGGCGCTCCGACGAGCAGGAGCCGACCTTCGACGGCGAGCGCGTCCAGATGCACGAGGAGATCGGCCGGGCCCTCAACAAGTACGCCGAGGCCGGCCTGATCGGCGCCGGGATGGACCACGCGGTCGGCGGCATGCAGCTGCCGGCCGTCGTCACGCAGGCCACCATCGGCTGGTTCCAGGCCGCCAACGTGGGGACGGCGTCGTACCCGTTCCTCACCATCGCCAACGCCAACCTGCTGCAGGCGCACGGCACCCCGGAGCAGGTCGAGACCTACGTCAAGCCGATGGTCGAGGGCCGGTTCTTCGGGACGATGTGCCTGAGTGAGCCGCAGGCCGGCTCGTCGCTGGCCGACGTCACCACCCGGGCCGATCCGCAGGCAGACGGCAGCTACCGGCTGTTCGGCAACAAGATGTGGATCAGCGCCGGCGACCACGAGCTGGCCGAGAACATCGTGCACCTGGTGCTGGCCAAGGTCCCCGGCGGACCCGCTGGCGCCAAGGGCATCTCGCTGTTCGTCGTGCCCAAGCAGCTGGTCGACACCGGCGAGCGCAACGACGTCGTGCTCGCGGGCCTCAACCACAAGATGGGCTACCGCGGCACCGTCAACACGCTGCTCAACTTCGGTGAGGGCAAGCACACGCCGGGCGGGAAGGCCGGTGCCGTCGGCTTCCTCGTCGGCGAGGAGCACAAGGGCCTGGGCTACATGTTCCACATGATGAACGAGGCCCGGATCGGCGTCGGCCTCGGCGCCACCGCCCTCGGCTACACCGGCTACCTGCACGCCCTGGACTACGCCCGCAGCCGCCCGCAGGGCCGGCCGGTCGCCGGCAAGGACCCGTCCACGCCGATGGTCCCGATCGTCGAGCATGCCGACGTACGCCGGATGCTGCTGGCCCAGAAGTCCTACGTGGAAGGCAGTCTCGCCCTCAACCTGTACTGCGGCCGGCTGGTCGACGAGGAGCGCACCGGCCCCACCGAGGAGGCCCGCAGCCGGGCGCACCTGCTGCTGGAGATGCTCACGCCGATCGCCAAGAGCTGGCCTTCGCAGTGGTGCCTGGCGGCCAACGACCTGGCCATCCAGGTGCACGGCGGCTACGGCTACACCCGCGAGTACCCGGTCGAGCAGCTCTACCGCGACAACCGCCTCAACCCCATCCACGAGGGCACCCACGGCATCCAGGCCCTCGACCTGCTCGGCCGCAAGGTCGTCATGCAGGGCGGCGCCGGCCTCGCGCTGCTGGCCGCCACGATCGGCGAGACCGTCGACCGCGCCCTCAAGGACGGCGGTACGACGAGCCGGTACGCGACCGCCCTGCAGGCCACCGTCGACCGCGTCGTCGAGGTCACCCAGACTGTCTGGGGCGCCGGCGATGTGGCGCTGTCGCTGGCCAACGCGAGCGTCTACCTCGAGGCCGTCGGGCACGCCGTCGTGGCCTGGATGTGGCTCGAGCAGCTGCTCGCCGCACACGGCAAGGACGGCGACTTCTACGAGGGCAAGCGCGCGGCGGCGCAGTACTTCTTCCAGTGGGAGCTGCCCCGGACCGGCCCGCAGCTCGACCTGCTGGCCAGCCTCGACCGCACCACCCTCGACATGCAGGACGGCTGGTTCTAGGACAGCGGCTCGGGCCCGCCGAAGTAGTAGCCCTGGGCGTACTCGACGCCGAGCGCGCGCAGCCGCTCGGCCTGCTGGTGGGTCTCCACGCCCTCGGTGACCAGTTGCAGACCGCAGGCCCGGGTGAGCTCGAGCATCGCGCGGATCAGGTGCTCGCTGATCGGCTGCTTGCCCAGCCCGGCCACGAAGCTCTGGTCCAGCTTGACGACCCCGATGGACGGGAAGCGCTGCAGGTAGCCCAGACCGGCGTACCCGGTGCCGAAGTCGTCGATGGCCAGCGCGATCCCGAGGTCGTGCAGCCGCTCGAGCAGCTGCGGCCCGTCACTGCGGGACAGCAGCCGGTCCTCGGTCAGCTCGAGCACCAGGTCGGCCGGGTCGAGCCCGGCAGCCTGCAGCGCCCCGCGCACCACGTCCGGCAGGTCGCGGCGTCCCACCTGCAGCGAGCTGACGTTGACCGCCACCCGGCGCCGGCCGACCGGCCGCCGGGTGGCGTCGGCGCAGGCCTGCCGGAGCAGCCAGTCGGTGACCGGCGACTCGTACTCGCTGTCCAGCACCACGTCGAGGAACTGGCTGGGGTGGAGCAGCCCGCGGCGCGGGTGCTGCCAGCGGAGCAGCGCCTCGTGACCGACGGTCCGGCCGTCCCCCAGCTGCACGATCGGCTGGTAGTGCAGGACGAACTGGTCGTTCTTCAACGCGTCGGCGACGTCGTTGCGCAGCTCCAGCTGCGACACCGCCGAGTTGCTCATGGACGGGTCGTAGACCTGCCAGGCACCGCGCTCCTCGCTCTTGGCGCGGTACATCGCGCTGTCCGCCTGGGCGAGCAGCTCGTCGGGGGTGGTGGCGCGCCCGGAGCTGTAGGCGATGCCCAGCGAGAGCGACGGCGTGAAGGTGGCGCCGCCCAGCCGCAGCGGCTGCCGGACCGCGTCGATGACGCGGCCCGCGAGGCCGATGGCCTCGGTCGGGGTCGAGACGCCCTCCAGCACGACGACGAACTCGTCGCCGCTGAGCCGGCCCACCGTGTCGCCGTCGCGGACGCTGGAGCGCACCCGGCGGCTGACCTGTTGGATGTAGGCGTCGCCGACGGCGTGGCCGTGCACGTCGTTGACGAGCTTGAGCCGGTCGAGGTCGCAGAAGAAGACCACCGTCATGGTGCCGGCGGCGGCGTCGCGGGCCAGCGACTCGCGCAACCGCTGCATCGACTGCGCCCGGTTGGGCAGCGAGGTGAGGGTGTCGAAATGGGCCTGCCGCACCAGGCGCTGCTCGGTGCGCTTGCGCTCGGTGATGTCCTCGAGCTGCGCGACGATCACGCCCGGGTCGTCCCGGTTGAGCGGCGCCATATGCAGCCGGCCCCAGACGACCGAGCCATCCGGCAGCAGGTAGCGCTTCTCCATCGGCCCGACCCCGGCGGCGCTCCGGCGGGTCACCACGGCTGACCGCACCGCCTTCGCGACCCGCTCGCTGGCGGGCAGATCGTCCGGGTGGGTGAAGGCGAGCGGGCTCTGACCGAACAGCTCGTCGCTGCCGCGGCCCAGGAAGCGGCAGAACGCGTCGTTGAGCTGCATGAACGTGTGGTCCGGAGCGAGCAGCGCGATCGGGATGGGGCTCGACTCGAAGACTGCCGTGAAGCGCTGGACCCCGCGCCGGCTCTCTGCCGCCAGGGTGGCGTGCTGGATGGCGAGCGCCGCGGTGACCGCGAACGCCTCCAGCGCGTGCCGCGTCGCCGCCCCGGGCCGCCTGCCGTCGCGGGGGACGTCGACCGACAGCACGCCGAGGTGCCGGCCGTCGGCCGCCTCGAGCGGCGCGAACAAGGCGTCCTCGGGGTGCCAGGCCTCCGGGTCGTCGGAGACCGGGATGTCCGGCACCCAGGACAGGATGCCGGTCGGGTCCACGGGTGCGGTGGCGTGGTCGAGGAAGCGCAGCTTGCCCCACGGCTCGCTGGCCGCCATCAGTGCGTTCCAGCCGTCTCGGCCCTGGCGCCGTCCCAGGAGCAGGTCGCGGACGTCCGCGGGCCCGGAGACGGCCACCACCTCGAGCGAGGACGGGTCGACGTCGTCGACCAGGTTGATGACGGCCACCTCGAAGCCGAGCGACCCGACGATCGTGTCGGCGACGAGCTGCAGCGTCTCGGTCAGCTCGAGGGGCAGCAGAGGAGCCTGGTCGCCCGGACGGGCGCGAGAGACCTGCTCGAGCTCCGACGACGCCATGGGTGGTGCATCGTCCGGCGCATCGCCTTTCTTGCCCGTTGCGCACGAGAACC
>JAOPVD010000109.1 GCA_025966295.1 Frankiales bacterium
ACATCGCCTACCGGGTGGCCACCTCGCAGCTGGCCGAGGACCTCACCAGCGAGACCTTCCTGCGGGCCCTGCGCCGCATCGGGTCCTTCACCTGGCAGGGCCGGGACGTGGGCGCCTGGTTCGTGACCATCGCCCGCAACCTGATCGCCGACCACTACAAGAGCGGGCGCTACCGCCTGGAGCTCACCACCGACGACGTGACCGAGTCCGGCGCCGCCCCGGTGATGGACGGCCCGGAGCGGGCGGTCCTCGAGGCCATGCAGAACAAGGTGCTGCTCGAGGCCGTCAAGCAGCTCAACGCCGAGCAGCAGGAGTGCATCGTGCTGCGCTTCCTGCAGGGCCTGTCGGTCAGCGAGACCGCGCAGGTCATGGGCAAGAACGACGGGGCCATCAAGGCGCTGCAGTACCGCGCGATCCGCACCCTGGGCCGCATCCTCCCCGAGGGGGTGGAACTGTGACCCCCGCGGGCATGGTCAGATCATCCGGTTTCGGCGCAGAGCCCGTCACTCCCGGCGGGTGGGCGTCGTTGCACCCTCTGGAGGGCAACGCCGCCCTTTCCTCTCGCGTGGAAGGAGCCCGGTGATGAACCCGCTGGGCAGCCGCTCCCGGGTGGAGGAACTGGCCCGTCTGCTCGACGGGGCGGTCTCCGGCCCGGGTGCGCTGACGGCCGGTCACGCCGCGCTCGCGACCCGCCTGCGCGCCGTCGCGCCCGCTTTGAACGCCGTCGCGGCCCCCCGGCCCGAGTTCCGCAGCCAGCTGCGCCAGCGCCTGGTGGCCGTCGCCACCGTGCAGGCCGCGGCCGACGCGCCGTACGCCACGCCGCTCACGCGCCACAACCCGCTCCAGGCGGCGGCGTCCTGGTCGCACACGCACCGGGCGCAGCGCCGGATCGGGGTCACGGCCGGTGTCATGGCCGGCGTCATCGCCTTCACCGGCGTCGCCGTCGCCGCCTCCCGCTCGCTGCCGGGCGCACCCTTCTACGGCCTCAAGCGGGCTGCCGAGGGCGTCCAGCTGCAGTTCGCCGCCGGCGACACCGCCAGGGGCACCAAGCACCTGCAGTTCGCCGAGACCCGCCTGCGTGAGGTCCGGGCCCTCGCCCACGGCGACCAGGAGCTGGCGCTCGGCGGCGGCATGACACCGGTGGCGGCCAACAGCACCGCGCCAGTCGCCGCCCCGCAGGCGCTCGGCGGCTCGCTGCAGGACCGGCTCGAGGCCACCCTGCGCGACTTCAACAGCGAGACCAAGATCGGCACCGCGCTGCTCCAGAGCGTCTTTCGCGAGACCGGCAAGCCGGAGCCGCTGCGGATCCTCAAGACGTTCTCCGCGCAGCAGCGGTCGCGGCTCACCGCGCTGCTGCCGACGCTGCCCGCCACGGTCCGGGGCGACGCCCAGGACTCACTCGACCTGGTCACGAACGTCGGCACCGACGCGAGCCAGCTGCTCGCGCTCGGCACCTGCGGGGCGCAGTGCTACCCCCAGCCCGCGCCATCGGTGACCTCCGAGCCCGCACCGAAGCCGGGCGTGACCGCCGCGCCGAGCCCCAGCGCCGCGGACAACAACGGCGTCCCACCGTGCGTCTGCACCCAGCCCACCGCCACGCCGGAGCCCACGCCGGCGACCCAGCCGACGGCGACGGCGGAGCCCACGTCCGAGCCGACGCCGACCGCCACGCCCTCGGACACGCCGTCGCCCTCGCCCGAGCCGACGCCGAGCTCCTCGCCGAGCGCGCCCCCGATGCCGCTGCCCACGGCCATCACGACGCTCCTGCCGTCGCTCCCGCCGCTGCCGCTGCCGCTGCTGCCGTCGCTCCCGGCGCTGCCGCCGCTGGCGTCCCTGCTGCCGTCGCTCGTGCCGCTGCCGAGGGGCTAGCCCCCTCGCGCGGGGCCGCATCGCGAGCTCCGGGCAGGACTACGGCGGCGGCTGCCGAAGTAGTCACTAGGAGCCACTTCCGCACGCCGCAGCGGGGGCGATTACGCCCGTAGAGTCCGGTTCGTCCCGTCACTGGCAAAAATTCCTCGTGTGCTGCGCGTCACCACCGCATAGTCACGTCGTTGAGGGGGGCAAGACGGCACGCGCCGGCCCGCAAGGGCCGGTCCTCGCGACACGTCCGCACTGCCGAGAAGATCACCAACCGGTGACATCGTGAACAAGGGGACTCACATGACCAGCAACGGACGGGTCGCGCGGCTGACCGCCCTGGCCCTCGCCACCGGCACGCTCGTCGCTGCTTCGGCAAGCGGCGCGACGGCCGCGACGGCCGCGACGGCCAACAAGGACATCTTCACCGCGGGGAACGCGGCAGGTAACGGCATCATCCACCTCGAGCTCAACCTGCCGGCCGCCATTCCCGGCCTCCCGGGCATCGGCAACAAGCTCGTCCAGGACATCGTCGTCACCAACAGCGCGGTGCGCACCGGCCTGAGCCCGGACGCGATCGCCACCGCCGTGCTCGGCCAGAACGGCAACCTGCCGGTGCTCAGCGGGCTGCTCGCCGGCAAGAGCCAGGCGACGCTCGCCCAGCCGAACGGCGAGACCAAGAGCGGCCTGCCGATCCTGGGCAACGCGCTCGGTGTCGCGGGCCTGCTGAACCTGTCGAGCGTGGTGCGCAACCCGAACGTCGACGGCACCATCTCCCACAGCCTCAGCAGCGTCGCGAACCTGAAGATCGACGGCGCCGGTGTCCTCGACGCCGTGCTGCAGCCGATCCTCGCCCAGCTCAACGGCGTCCTCGGCAACCTCAAGCTGGCCCCGACCACCGCCGACGGCGCCACCGCGCCGCTCGCCACGGTGACCGACGCCGTCAACACGCTCCTCGGCACCCTGGACTCGGTCAGCAACGACGCGTCGGCCCCGGTGACCGCGCCCGTGAGGCAGGCCATCGCGCAGGTCACCACGCTGCTCGAGGGCCTGCTGAAGAACCTGAACCTCAACGTCAGCTCGCTGACCAGCGACACCTCGCTGCTGAGCATCGGCCTCATCCAGTCCGAGCAGACCGTCACCCGGGCCGCCGGCACCGTCACCTCGGCCGTCAGCAACAAGCTGGTCGGCATCAAGGTCCTCGGCGGCCTGATCGGCGTCGACGGCCTGGTGTCCAGCGCCACCGCCGCACTCGACAAGGCCGGCAACCCGCTCGCCACGCCGACCGCCAGCGGCACCCTGGTGCAGGCCAACCTGGCCGACATCCTCACCGCCAAGGTCACCAACCAGATCGAGGCGATCCTCGGCGGCACCCTCGGCAGCGCCCTGCCGGCCGAGGTGCTCAGCCAGGTGAACGGGCTGCTGGCCCAGATCACCGGCCTCGTGCAGAACGTCCTGGGCGTCCAGTTCAAGGCGCCGAGCGCCGGCACCAGCGTCAAGCAGCACAACAAGGCCTCGCAGGAGGTCACCCCGGCTGCGCTGATCATCAACCCGCTGAAGGCCGCGACGCCGCTCTTGAAGATCGAGTTCGTCCCGGCCGCCGCGCAGGTCGTCCGCGCCGAGGCTGCCGCCCCGCCGGCGATCGTCACGCCGCCGAACACCGTCCAGTCGCTGCCCCGCACCGGTGCCGAGCTGCCGCTGACGGGGGCGATCGCGACCGGCCTGCTCGGGCTGGCCCTGGTGGCCCGCCGCCGTCGCCTGGCGCACCTCGCCGCGTAGTACCTGCTCTGCTCACGAAGCCCCCGCTCCTTCCGGAGCGGGGGCTTCGTGCTGCCTCTAGGGTGGGTGCGTGGTCCGACTCCGCAGGCGGTCAGAGGGCGACGGCGTGAGCGCGGTGCTCGCCGGCGCGGCGTCGGCGGCCGCCGCTGAGGTGGAGGCCTCGCTGGCCACCGCCGCCGACCCGACCGCAGCCGCCTTCTTCGACGTCGACAACACGATGATCCGCGGCGCCTCGATCTACTTCTTCGGCAAGGGCATGGCCGGGCGCGGGCTGGTGACCACCGGCGACCTGCTGCGCTTCGGCTGGCAGCAGCTGCGCTTCCGGGTCCGGGGCAAGGAGGACCTCGCGGCGGTCGCCGAGGCGCGCGAGAAGGCGCTGTCGCTCGTCGCCGGCAAGAGCGTCGCGGACATCGTGGCCTACGGCGAGGAGATCTACGACGAGCTGATGGCGGCCCGCATCTGGTCCGGCACCCGGGCCCTGGCTCAGACGCACCTCGACGCCGGCCAGCGGGTCTTCCTCGTCACCGCGACGCCGGTCGAGCTGGCCCGCATCATCGCCAAGCGGCTGGGCCTCACCGGCGCGCTGGGGACGGTCGCCGAGGTCGAGGACGGCCTCTACACCGGGCGCCTGGTCGGCGAGCCGCTCCACGGCCCGTCCAAGGCCGAGGCGGTCAAGGCCCTCGCGGAGCGCGAAGGCCTCGACCTGGCCCGGTGCACGGCGTACTCGGACTCCTCCAACGACATCCCGATGCTGTCGGCGGTGGGGCATGCGGTGGCGGTCAACCCCGACACCGGGCTGCGGGCCGCGGCCAGGGACCGCGGCTGGGAGATCCGGGACTTCCGCACCGGCCGCAAGGCGGCCAAGGTCGGGGTGCCGGCCACCGCCGGCACCGGCCTGCTGGTGGGCGGCGTGATGGCCGGCCTGGCCCTGCGTCGCCGGCACGTGGCCCGGAGCCGCCCCCTGGCCAAGGCCTCCCGCGCCGCCACCCGCGCCTTCCGGTAGGCGCTGGCGTCCTGACCGGTACGGCGGTCGCGGGACGTCATCACAAGGGCAGGGGCACCGAGCGTGCGGGTGATGACGCAAGCGACGATGGCGGCACGGTACGGCGGGGGGCGGCCCCGGCGGGGGCTAGAAGAAGACGCTGCGGCGCTGCATCAGCAGCGTGTAGAGCGTCGACTGGATGGTCTCGCGGACCTGGTCGGTGAGGTTGAAGACCAGCATCGGGTCCTCGGCCGCGGCCGCGCCGCCGAGGTGGGCGGTCTCGATCGGCTCGCCGAACTCGATGATCCACTTGGAGGGCAGCGGGATCGCGCCGAGCGGCCCGAGCCACGGGAAGAACGGCGTGATCGGCACGTACGGCAGGCCGAGCAGCCGCGACAGCGTCTTGCTGTTGCCGATCAGCGGGTAGATCTCCTCAGCGCCCACGATGGACACCGGGATGATGGGCTTGCCGGTGCGGAGCGCGGCGGACACGAAGCCGCCGCGGCCGAAGCGCTGCAGCTTGTAGCGCTCGGAGAACGGCTTGCCGATGCCCTTGAAGCCCTCGGGGAAGACCCCGACCAGTTCCCCGGCGGACAGCAGCCGCTCGGCGTCGGCGTTGCAGGCCAGCGTGTTGCCGCCCTTGCGGGCGATCGGCGCCACCACCGGCAGCGTGAAGACCAGGTCGGCGCCGAGCAGCCGCAGGCAGCGCTGCGCCGGGTGGTGGTCGTGCAGCGCCAGCGTCGTCATCAGCGCGTCCACCGGGACGGTGCCGGAGTGGTTCGCGACGATGAGCGCCCCGCCGGCGTCGGGCACGTTGTCCAGGCCCCGGGTCTCGACCCGGAACCACTTCTCATAGAGCGGCCGCAGCGGCGGCATGAGGACGTGCTCGGTGAGGTCCTTGTCGAAGCCGAAGTCGTCGACCTCGTAGTCACCGGTGATGCGGCGGCGCAGGAACGCCAGCCCGCCGGCCAGCTTGCTCTCCCAGGCGGACGGCTCCGCCGCCGGCGGGGGCGGCGGGCTGGGCGGCAGCTCGGCCACCGGCGCGCGCTTCTTCGGGGGCGGGAGCTGGTCGGAGGCTCGCAGGGGGATGACCCGGGCCTCAGGCACGGACGGACTCCTTCGCGGGGACGGGATGGCTGCGGGCGAGCAGCCGCAGGACGCGCTCCTCGGCGGCCGCCACCGTCTCGGGGTTGAGGATGCGCGGCGAGCGCTCGACGAAGCTGCGCATCGCCTCGGCGGTCGAGCGGGGCGCCCAGTCGAGCTCCCGGGACAGCCGGCCGACGTCGGCCACCCGGCCGTGCTCGAGGTAGCGCATCTGCTCGGGGCTGAAGTCCACGAGACCGGCCCGCCGGAAGGCCTGCGCCACCAGCGACACCGCCGGCGCCGGTACCGGGAACGACAGCCGGCCGACGCGGCGGACGGCCTGCGAGAGCAGCAGCACCCCTTCGCCGCCGACGTTGAAGATGCCGGGGTGGTCCTCGATCGCGCAGCGGCGCAGCACCTCGACGCCGTCGTCCTCGTGGCACAGCTGGATGCGCGGGTCGAAGCCGAGCACGGTCGGCACCACCGGCAGCGACAGGTAGCGGGTCAGCGGCGTCTCGATGGCCGGCCCGATGAAGTTGGTGAAGCGCAGCAGCGACAGCGTGACGTCCGGCCGGCGGCGGCCGAAGCCGCGGACGTAGCCCTCCACCTCGACGGCGTCCTTGGCGTAGCCGGACTTCGGCAGCGACTTGGGCTCGGCGTCCTCGGTGAACAGCGCCGGGTCCTTCGGGGAGGAGCCGTAGACCGCGGTGGTGCTCTTGACGACCAGCTTGCGCATGGACGGCGCCTTCTGGCAGGCCGCCAGCAGCTGCATCGTCCCGATGACGTTGATCTCCTTCATCGCCGTCCTGCCACCGGCGCCCAGCGGCGTCGCGATGACGTTCATGTGCACGACGGTGTCCACCCCGGCCTGCGCGATGACCTTCGCGATCAGGGGGTTGCGGATGTCGGCGCGGACGAACTCGGTGCGGCCCAGCTGCTGGCTGACCTCGGGCCGCGGCGGCACGGTGTCGACGCCGATGACCCGCTCGATGGAGGGGTCGGCCGCGAGGGTGCTGGCGAGCCGGGTGCCGAGGTAGCGGCTGACACCGGTGACGAGGACGACGCGCGGCTTCACGGGCTCGCTCCTCGGGGACGGGTCCTGGCTGAGCCATGCATGCTACCGGGCGGTCACCCGATCGGGTGACGGTCCCGCAGTGGCCCGGCTCACGCGGTGACGCTCGATGGCGCCTGGTCGTAGACCCGCACCGGGGCGGCCACGACCGGCGCGGCGGCGTGCAGCCGGGCGATCACGACCGGGTCCGCGCGGCGGGCCCGGAGCGTGGTGGCGGCGCTGCCCTGGTTGACCGCGACCGTGATGGTGCGGAACGAGTCCTCGCACAGCGCCAGCCGGTTGCGGGGCACCTCGCCGTAGGTGAGCGTGAAGCGCACCTGCCGCGTCTTGCCGCCGCAGCGCAGCTCGACGTCGTCGCCCAGGTTGATGCCGGCCGCCTCGAGGTGGGAGCGCTGCACGTTGAGCGTGAGGTTGCCGAAGTGGTCGACCTGGACCACCTCGGCGTGCACGTGGTCGTCGTCCACGGAGGGGGCGCGCAGCTCCAGCCGCTCCAGCTCGGCGAGCTCGACCCGGCTGCCGACCTGCCCGATCGGCAGGCCAGCGGCCAGCCGGGCGGCGACCGGCGAGAACACGTCGCGAGCGCGGAACGTGCGGGCCGCGTCGGGCATCCACAGCGCCGGGTTGTCCAGCACGTAGGCCTCGACCGCACCCCCGGCGACGTCCCAGGCCTGGCTGGCGAGCCCGTTGTCGGGAGCCACGAAGGTCGAGCCGTCCACGGTGCGCACGGCGATGCCGCGGGCCGGCACGGTCCGGAACGGGTCGACCAGGGCCAGGTGCACCGCCGGCGCGGGCAGGTACGGCACCGCGCTGGCCAGCACACCCGCGCCCTGCTCGACGTCCTGGGCCTGCACGAGGTGCAGCACGTCCAGGACCGTCACGTCCGGGGCGATCCGGGCGATGACGCCCTTGCAGACGCCGAGGAACGCGTCCTCGTAGCCCAGGTCGGACAGGAACGTGAGGAACACGCGTACTCCCCTGCTGCCGGACCGCCCCGTTGCGGCCCGGGCCGCAGGCTACTTCTTGTTGCGGCGCTGGACGCGGGTCTTCTTCAGCAGCTTGCGGTGCTTCTTCTTGGCCATCCGCTTGCGGCGCTTCTTGATGACGGAACCCACGTGGAACCCCTGCTCGGTGTCGACGGAAGCGGTCAGTCTACGGGACGGTGTCAGCCGGCCTCGGTGAAGGCCCCGCGCAGGTAGTCGTGCACGGCGTGCTCCGGGACGCGGAAGCTCCGCCCGACCCGGACGCTGGCGAGCTCGCCGGCGTGCACGAGCCGGTACACGGTCATGCGGGAGACCCGCATCACGGCGGCCACCTCGGCCACCGTGAGGAACTTGATCTCGCTGAGGTTGCTCGGGCTGGTCATGACGGCACACACCTGTCGGCACGTGTCGCGGCGTCTGGCTTCCCCACCGGCGCACTGGACACGCACGTGCGTGGTGATCGTATCGGGACCTCTGGGACTCAGGTAGTCACCCGTTCGGCGTAGCCGCGGCGCGCCTGCGCTGCGCCGTCCTACTGGTGCGGTAAAGGGGGTCAGCCGGCCACGGGGTCGAGCCCCAGGTGCGGGAACACCGCCGCCCGGGTGGCCTCGATCGCGTCGTCGACGGCCCGGGCCACCCGGTCCTGGCCGCCGACGGGCGCGTCCAGGCTGTCCCACGCGGCCGGCTCCCACGGGGTCCACAGGCCGGTCGCGCCGTCGGTGAGGGAGGTCGGTGCCAGCTCCCGGCCGCGCTCGAGCGCCTCGGCCCGCCAGTCGTTGGGGGTGGCCCCGTCGACCTGGGTGCCGGCCGCCTCGGCGAGCAGGTGGGTCCAGGCCCGCGGCACCACCTGCACCGGCTCGTAGCCGCCGCCGCCGAGCGCCACCCAGCGGCCCTCGCAGAGCTCGTGGGCGAGCTGGTGCAGCGCGCCGTAGGCCACCCGCTGCCCGTCGACCGACATCTGCAGGTTGGCCAGCGGGTCCAGGGCGTGGGTGTCGCAGCCGTGCTGGGTGACGAGCACCTGCGGCCGGAAGGCGCGCAGCACCGGCGGCACCACCGCGTGGAAGGCCCGCAGCCAGGCCGCGTCGCCGGTGCCGGCCGGCAGCGCCACGTTGACGGAGGTGCCGACCGCGTCGCCGGTGCCGTTCTCGTCCGCCCAGCCGGTGCCCGGGAACAGCGTCCGGCCGCTCTCGTGCATCGACACGGTGAGCACCCGCGGGTCGTCGTAGAAGGCCGCCTGGACGCCGTCGCCGTGGTGCACGTCCACGTCGACGTAGGCCACCCGCTGGGCGCCCTGGGCCAGCATCCAGGCGATGGCGACGGCCGGGTCGTCGTACACGCAGAAGCCGGAGGCGCGGTCGCGCATCGCGTGGTGCAGGCCGCCGGAGATGTTCACGGCGTGCTGGTGGGTGCCCTCCCAGACCGCCCGGGCGGCGTCCACCGAGGCGCCGGTGACGAGCGACGAGACCTCGTGCATCCGCGGGAAGACCGGGTTGTCGCCGGTGCCGAGGCCCCAGCGCAGCGACAGCCGCCCGAGCAGGTCGTCGGGCGCCCGCCGGACCGAGGCGACGTACAGCGGGTCATGGATGAGTTCGAGGGTGTCGTCGGACGCGGCCTGCGGCGCCCGCACCTCCACGCCGGGGCGGTCCAGGACGCCGACCTGGCGCGCCAGGGCCATGGTGAGCTCCAGCCGCACGGGCCGCATCGGATGGCTCGGCCCGAAGTCGTAGTCGCCGAAGACGTCGTCCCAGACGACGAGGGTGCTGTCGCTCACTCCCCCAGAGTGCCATCCCCGTTTCAGGGCAAACCGCGTCAGCCGCCGGCGAGCTCCCGGGACCGGTCGCGGGCGGCCTCCAGCGCCGCGAGCATCGCGGCCCGCACGCCGTGGTCCTCCATCACCCGGATCGCCGAGATAGTGGTGCCGGCCGGCGACATGACCGCCTCGCGCAGCACCACCGGGTGCTCGTCGGACTCCTGGAGCATCTTGGCCGAGCCGACGGCGGTCTGGACGATCAGCTCGGCGGCGACGGCCCGCGGCAGCCCCAGCAGGATGCCGGCGTCGATCATCGCCTCGACCAGGTAGAAGAAGTACGCCGGCCCGGAGCCCGACAGCGCCGTCACCGCGTCCTGCTGGTGCTCCGGGACGCGGATGACCCGGCCGACGGGGC
>JAOPVD010000125.1 GCA_025966295.1 Frankiales bacterium
CGGCGCTCCCGGGCCACCGCCGCGTCCAGGCGGGCCACCAGCTGGGCCGGCACCTCCGGGGCCGGCAGTGCCGCCAACGCCGCGTCCACCGGGCCGAGGGCGGCCTCCAGCTCGGCCAGGGCGGTCCGGCAGACCGCGCAGTCGGCGAGGTGGTCCGGCCGGGCCTCACCGGCGAGGACGTCGGCCAGCGCGTCGAGGTCGAGGTGCTCGCTCATGACGGTCCTCCTTCCGGTTCGGCGCGGGTGTTCACAGGTGGGACGGGAGGCCGGTCGTCCGGGTTCCGTAGGTGCCCCAGCGCGACCGCCAGCCTTGCCCTGCCCCGGAAGCAGCGTGACTTCACGGTGCCGCCAGGTACCCCCAGGACCGTGGCGGCCTCCTCGACGGACAGGCCCTGCAGGTCCACCAGCACGATCGCGGACCGCTGCTCGGCCGGCAGCCCGGCCAGCGCCTGCTCGACCTCGACACCGGTCTCCCGCTCGGCGAGCCGGTCCCGCGGGTCGGCGAGCGGCTCGTCCGGCAGCGGGACGGTGGGGCGGACGGCCCGGCGGCGGGCCCGGTCGAGGCAGGCGTTGACGACGATCCGGTGCAGCCAGGTGCTGACCCGGGCCTCGCCGCGGTAGCTGCCGGCCGCCCGGAACGCCGACAGACAGGCGTCCTGGACCGCGTCGGCTGCCTCCTCCGGCTCCCCCAGGGTGCGCAGCGCGACGGCCCACATCCGCTGGCGGTGGTGCCGTACCAGGTCATCGAAGGCCTGGGGGTCGCCGGCGACGTGCGCCGCGAGCAGCGCGCGGTCCCGCGCGTCGTGCTCGTCGGCCTCGGTCACGGTGCGGAGGCTAGTGGTCACCGCCGTGCCGGCGGTGGACCCGCGCACCGCCGGTCAGGTGATGCGGAGCTCGGAGACGCCGACCCGGAAGCCGTCGGCGTCCCGCGGCAGCGATGTGATCCAGACCAGGACGAAGCGGGCGGTCGTGCCGGGCGCGGGCGTGAGCCGCGCGACCTGATCGCCCCGGGTGTCGGCGGCCACCAGGCGCGTGGCGCCCTGGTCCACCGGTGGCGTGTCGCTGACCCGCAGCTCGAGGTGGGAGCCCGGCGCGCTGAACCCCACCTGCACGGTGTGCAGCGCCGTCGGCCGGCCCAGGTCCAGCAGCAGCCCGACGCCGGTCTTGAGGCCGCCGAAGGTCGCGGTCCGGTAGCGACTGGTGGCCCAGGTGGTGCCGGGCACGCCGTCGGTGGCGTTGGGGACCTGGTCCGGGTTCTCCTGGCCGTCGCCGCCGGGGTCGAAGTCGCGGACCCCCGCTTTGGACAGGTCGACGGCGCGGACCGCCGGGACGCCGGGGGTCGGCGCGTCGGTGGTGCTGACGATGGCGTCGACGCCGTTGCTGCGCCGCGGCAGGTCGCCGACGGCCAGGCCCAGCAGCCACCCGGTGATGGCGACGGCGGTGACGAACGCGACCGCACCCGCCCACGGCAACGACCGGCGCAGCCGGGACGGTGCCGCAGGGACCGCCTCCTCGACCCGCTGCTGGCGTTCCTCGGCCACCGCCGCGTCGGTGGCGTCGGCCAGCGCGGCGGGGGTGCGCAGCGGCGCCAGGGTCGGCCGCCGGTCCGGTTCGAGCCCGCGCAGGACGACCGAGTCGAGGGCCCGTGGCACCCCGGCCCGCAGCTGCCGGGGGCTCAACGGACGGCCCTCGGCCTGCGGGGCGTGCGGCAGCGTGCCGGCCGGCTGCGGGGTGCTGCCCGCCGGCCACCGGGCGGTGACCAGCGCGTACAGCACCGCCGCCAGGTCGCGGGTGTCGTCCGGCGGCCCGCCGGGCTCCTGGCGGTGCACCGCGGCGCCGACCTCGGCGTCGGTGAGGCGGACCCGGCCGGAGCCGGTGACGAGCACGTTGCCGGGGTGCAGCCGGCCGTGGACCAGCCCGGCTGCGTGGGCGGCGGTGAGGGCGTCGGCTGCCTGGCGCAGTACGTCGGCTGCGTCCGGCGCGGCCAGCCCACCGACCCGGTTGAGGTGCGCGTCGAGCGCCTCGCCCTCGACCCACTCGCTGATGATGTAGGCGACGTCGTTGCCGCGGCCCTGGCGGGACTCCTGCGCGGCGTCGTAGACCCGCACCAACCCGGGGTGGTTCACGGCGCCGGTGCGGACGGCCGCGTCGAGGAACGGCTGGGCGGCCTCGCGGGCGGCCTTGTTGGGCGTCGCGACCACCTTCACGGCGACCGGCCGGGCGAGCACCTCATCGCCGGCCCGCCACAGCGTCGTGCGGTCGCCGGCGGCCACCAGCTCGAGCAGCAGGTAGCGGCCGGCCAGGAGGTCGCCGACCTGGAGCGGACCGGGGGCGTGCGCTGCCGCGCCGGCCGAGCGCTGGTCGGTCGACACCTCGCTCCTTCGCTCCGGCCGAGCGCGACGAAGGCCCGGTCCCGCCACTGTACGGGCGGGGACCGGGCCTTCGGGGTGGGCCTAGAGCCGGCCCACCAGGTAGTTGCCGTTGTAGATCTTGACCAGCTTCACCACGGTGCCGCTGTGCGGGGAGTGCCACATGTTGCCGTTGCCGGCGTAGATGGCGACGTGGCCGATGCGGCCCGAGCTGTTGCGGAAGAACAGCAGGTCACCGGGGACCTTCTGGTTCTTGGCGAAGTGGTGCATGCGGGAGTACTGCGCGGCCGCGTTGTGCGGCAGGCTCTTCCCGAAGCGCTTGTACACGTACATCGTGTAGCCGCTGCAGTCGAAGCGGCTGGGGCCGGAGGCGCCGTACTTGTACGGGGCGCCCTTGTGCTTGGACGCCTCGGCCGGGACGCGGGAGCGCCACGAGCCGGCGTCGGCGGGAGCGGCGGCGCCGACCACCCCGAAGACGGTGACGAGCAGGACAGCGAGCGCGGACACGCGGGAGCGCGCCGTGGCAGGGCGAGGCACAGACGATCCTTCCTGACGCCTGCGAGGTGAGCTGTCGGGTTCGGACGGGAAGGTGTCCGGTCAGCGCACGCGCGCTGACTTCACCCCGAGACGGCCGCTGGCCGTCGAAGGACTGTGGGTCCCCCGCTCCTGTCCCTGATTCGGGTGTCCGTGGTGGTCGGGGGACAGGACTCGGCGTTCCGACCGGACGTATGGGGTTGTTGTGATCACTGCCCGTGATGGGCGTTGGCGCTAGGTTAGCCGCCGGTCAGGCGCGTTCGGAGCAGGAACCGGCCCGCCCGCGTGTTCTGTGTCCGGTGTCACGGCGCCGCCGCGGTTTCAGGAGAACGGTGCGCCCTCGCCCTGCGCCGTGATGTCGAGGTACTTCTTCAACGAGCCGACACGCACCATCCACAGCGAGGTGGCGGTGTGCCGCAGCGTCAGCTGCACCTGACCGCCGGGCATCACCAGGAAGTCCGTCGGCAAGATCGTGTCGCCCTCGGCCGCCGCAGCCGCCGACGCCTGCAGGTAGGCGCTGTTGACGTCCTTGCTGGTCTGGTAGCTGTCGGCCGCCTGCCTGGCGAGCTCGCCGGCCTGGTCGGACGCGTGCACGTGCGCGACCGCCAGCGAGACGGCGTCGTAGGCCACCACGCCGAACAGCGCGAAGGCCACCACGAGCTTCGTCAGCCAGCCGAGCACGATCGCACCCGAGTCCCTGTTCACCCTTTCGGGTTCGGCGTATCGGGCCGTGCGCTTGAGCCGGACGGTCTAGCGACCCAGGCGGGCGAGCACCGGGTTGAGCAGCGCGTCCACCTCGGTGACCCGCACCCGGCGGGCGGCGGCCAGGTAGCCGGCAGCCAGCACGCCGCCGCCGAGCAGCGTGGCCACGGCCGCGCCGGTCGTCCCGGTGCCGAGCAGCCGCTCCACGACGGTCACGACGGCCAGCGCGCCGAGCGCGGGCAGGGTCGCCGCGAACAGGCAGCGCACCACGGTGCGCAGCACGAAGCCGCGGGGGTCGCGCGGCACCCGGCGGGCCAGCACCCTGGCGCAGATCGCGACGCCGACGAGGTACGACGCCGACTGCCCGACCGCCAGCCCGACGACCTTCAGGTCGTCCGGCAGCGTGACGTAGAGCACCACGTCCACGACCACGGTGGTGACGTTGACCCCCAGGTTGACCAGCGCCGGGGTCCGGGTGTCCTGCAGCGCGTAGAACGCGCGCAGCTGCAGCTGGTAGGCGCTGAAGGCCACCAGCCCGCAGGCGAACACCGCCAGCAGCGTCCCGATGAAGCGCGCCTCGGCGGGGCTGGTCTCGCCGTGGCCGAACACGACGGTGCCGATCGACGGGCCGAGCACGACGTAGGCCACCGAGGCGGGCACGATCAGGCTCACGGTCAGGCGCAGCCCACGGTCGAGCTGCCGGCGCAGCTCGTCGAGCCGGCCGTCGGCTGCCGCGTGGCTCAGCGTCGGCAGCAGGGCGGTGATGACGCTGACCGCGACGACTGCGTGCGGCAGCTGCCACAGCAGGAACGCATAGGTGTACGACGGGTAGCTGCGGCCCTCGGGGGCGCCGCTGGCCAGCTGCACCACCACCACCAGGACCAGCTGGTTGCACAGCACGTAGAAGAACGTCCAGCGGGCCAGCCGGGCGGCGTGGCCGAGGCCGGTGCCGCGCAGGTCGAACCGGAGCCGCAGGTGCAGCCCGGTGGCGCGCAGCGCCGGCAGCAGCGCCACGGTCTGGGCGACGATCCCGAGCGTGACGCCGACCCCGAGGACGAGCACCTGCGTCTCGGTGATGGTGGCGCTGGTGAGCTCGGCCGGCCCGGGCACGAGCGCGAACACCAGCAGCGTGACGATGACGACGAGGTTGTTGAGCACCGGCGCCCACATCGGCGGCCCGAAGCTGCCGCGGGTGTTGAGGTAGGCGGCCAGGATCGCGCCCAGCCCGTAGAAGAGCACCTGGGGCAGGAAGAAGCGGGCGAAGGTGACGGCCAGGTCGCGGGTCTGCGCCGGCACGTTGGGGTTGGCGTACAGGTCCACGATCTGCGGTGCGAGCACGACCAGCAGGACCGATGCGGCGCCCAGCACCAGCAGGGTGAGGGTCAGCAGCCGCTGGACGTAGGCCTCGCCGTCACCGTCCTTGTGGGCGTGCACCAGCAGCGGCACCACGACGCTGGTGAGGATGCCGCCGAGCAGCAGCTCGTAGACGATGTTCGGCGCGGTGTTGGCGACGTTGAAGGCGAGCGCGACGCCCTTGACGCCGAGCACCGCGGCCAGCACGGCGGTGCGCAGGAACCCGGTCGCGCGCGACACCACCGTCCCGACCGCCATGGTCCGGGCCGAGCTCAGCAGGCTCATGCGTCGGTGGGCCCCGGCTTGCGGACGGCGCGGCGGACGATCCGCACGCCGGCGGCCACGAACAGCACGCCGGCGCCGACACCGGTGACCGCCAACGCGAGGCGGGCGTACCGCGTCGAGCGCACGATCACCTCGATCTCGTCGCGGAACGGCTTGCCGTTGCGGTCGACGACCACGGCGAAGACCACGAACTGCCCCGAGCGCTGGGCCTCCGCCCGGACGCTCGCCGACACCGCCGACTTGCCGGCCACCTCGACCAGCCCGGTCTCGGCGGCGGACAGCGTGGCGGTCTTCGACGAGAACCTGACCTTGACCCGGATGGGCAGCTCGAGGCCGTTCTCGATGCTCACCTGCAGCGTGCCCTTGCTGCTGGTGAGCAGCGCCCGGCCGCCGCGCACCACCACCCGCTGCCGCAGGCCCCGCACGTCGCGGCTCAGGGTGGTGGCCGCCAGGTGGGCGCCGTCCGGGTTGGTCCGCCAGGCGCTCGACTCGGCCCGGGCGACGCCCTGGCGCAGCCGGGTCTTGAGGTCGGCCAGCGCCCCCTGCAGCCGGCTGTCGTCGCTGGGCGCGTACAGCACCGCCTCGGTGAGCTGGGTGATCAGCTCCCGGTCGGCGCCCACCTGGCTCAGATAGGTCCGGGACAGCATCCCGGTGGTGTCCGCGCGCAGCTCGCCCCGGCTGGTCGGCGGGGCCGGGTCGTCCTGCGGCCGGTCGACGCAGCGCTCGGAGTTGTCGGCCACCGCCGCGATGCTCACCGGGCACAGCCACGGCAGCCGGCCGAGGTCGCGGAGCGCCCCGGCGGCGGCGGTGACGTTCACGTCGGTGCGGCGCTCGGGGGCGATCACCAGCGTGCGCGGGATCGCGGGCGCCTCCGCCGCGATGATCGCCGTCTCGGCCAGGAAGCGCTGCTCGGCCAGGCGCGAGCCGACCTGCTGGGCCAGGTTGCCGGTGACCAGGTCGGAGAGGTAGCTGTCGGCGACCAGGCCGTGCAGCTTGGTGCCGGTGCTGTCGGTGCGCAGGTCGGCGCTGGCGCTGGGTGTCCGGTCCGGCTCGCTGTCCGGCTGCACGTAGGCCGACGGGTCGACGACGAAGGCGCGGGCGCCCGCCTGCGCCAACGCGTCGGCCGCCGGCCCCGAGACCGGCCCGACCGGTGGCCAGGCGACGGTCGTCAGCGCCGGCGTCCCGAGCGTCTCGTTGACCTCGCGCGTGGCCAGGGTGGCGGCGCGGGCCAGGTCCTCGCGGCCGCCGGGGGTGGCGGCCAGCGGCGTGACGTCGGGGTCGGCGAACGGCAGCGCGAGCAACCGGCCCTGCGTGACGCCGTTCTTCAGCGACGCCAGCCAGTCCTTGGCCGCCCCGCTGCCGGTGCCGTCGACGGTCTTGCCGTCCTTGCGGACCTGGTACGGCAGGCTCATCAGGCGGGCCGCCCCGAGCAGGTCGGGGTCGACCGCGTAGGTCACGGGGGCGGCGTCGCAGCGGGTCGCGGCCGGGGTGACCCGGCCGTCCGCCCGGGTGGCCGGGCCGTCGCAGCGCCGGTCCTCGGCGTACCGGGCGGCCGCCAGCAGCCGGCCCAGCCGGCCGCTCGGCGACAGCGAGGTGGCGAGCGTGTCGTCGAGCAGCGGCGTGGGGGCGGTGCCCTGGTGCGGCCGGTCCACGAGGGGCCAGACGACCGCGACCCGGGTCGGCTTGGGGTTGGCGTCGGCGAAGTACGGCACCCAGGTGGGCGCCAGCCCCAGGCTCTCGAGCGCACCGTCCGCCACGGCGCCGCGGGCCTCGATGTCCACTGGGTAGACCCCGAGCGAGGCCAGCCCGAGGGCGTCGACGTCGGACCGGATGTCGAAGGTGGTGCTCTGCCCCGGCGCCAGCGCGTCGGTCAGGGGCTTGGTGGTGCTGCCGAGCACCCGGCTGGTCTCGGGGCGGTCGCGGTCGGCCAGGTGCAGCTCGCCGCGGCTGATGACGCGGGGGCCGGACCGCAGCCGGACCGAGATGCGGGTGATGGGCGTGCCGCCGAGGTTCGTGATGCGGCCGGTGACCTGGAAGGCGTCGTGCGCCTTCGGCGCCCGTGGTGTGAGCGAGGTGACCATCACCTGCAGCGGCGCCTCCGGGCCCGGGGCCGGAGGCGGCGTCGGGGCGGCCGCCGCGGGGACGGCCACCGCCAGCAGGACCAGGACGCCCAGCAGGTGGCGGGCCGCGGTGCGCCTCATGCGGTCTCGGCCAGCAGGTCGGGGACCTTCTCCAGCAGCCGGCGCTCGTCGGCGTAGGCCAGCCGCGCGGGCAGCTCGGCGACCGGCACCCAGGCCACCTCGCTCACCTCGACGTCCTCGTCGGACAGCTCCAGGCCGCGGTCCGGGTCCACCGCGAGCAGCAGGAAGTGGTGCACGGTCTTGTGCACGCGGCGCCCGTCGGCGACGAACCAGAAGTCGATGGTGCCGAGCTTGCCGACCACCTCGCCGAGGATGCCCGTCTCCTCCTGCACCTCACGGACGGCAGCCTGCGGCTCGGTCTCGCCGGCCTCCACGTGCCCCTTCGGCAGCGACCACAGCAGCCGGCCTCGGCGGTCGAGCCGGCCGATGAGGGCGCCGCGTGCGCCCGGGCCTCGGCGGTCCAGGACCAGGCCACCGGCGCTCGTCTCGTCCACCCGGCGCAGCGGCCGCCGGGACGGCGGCTGGGGGACGGGTGGCATGCGGTCAGCGTACGGCGGGTGCCCGGCCCTGACCTGCACCGCGACGCCGCACCGCGCGGTGTGCGGCGCCGGGCGCGCGTCGCCCTACGCTTGGGCCCCGTGCCTGATCTCTCGGAGCTCCAGAGCAACGCCGTGCGCGAGCTGGTGACGCGCTCGCCGCTGCTCGTCGACCTCGGTGAGCGCTTCGCGGCAGCCGGTCACCAGCTGCACCTGGTCGGCGGGTCGGTGCGGGACGCGCTGCTCGGCCGGCTCGGCGACGACCTCGACCTGACGACCGACGCCCACCCGGAGCAGGTGCTCGCGCTGGTCGAGGGCTGGGCCGAGGCGACCTGGGACGTCGGCATCGCCTTCGGCACGGTGGGGCTGCAGAAGCGGGGCACCCGCGTCGAGATCACGACCTACCGGTCCGAGGCCTACGACCGCACCTCCCGCAAGCCCGAGGTCGCCTACGGCGAGTCCCTCGAGGACGACCTGGTCCGGCGCGACTTCGCCATGAACGCGCTCGCCCTCGCGCTGCCCGACTGGAAGGCGCCGGGGGCGTTCGTCGACCTGTTCGGCGGGATGGACGATCTGGCAGCCGGCATCATCCGCACGCCCGGCCGGCCGGAGGACTCGTTCGACGACGACCCGCTGCGGATGCTGCGGGCCGCCCGGTTCGCCTCCCAGCTCGGCTTCACCGTCGCCCCGGAGGTGGTGGTGGCGATGACCGAGCGGGCCGAGCGGATCAGCATCGTGAGTGCCGAGCGGATCCGGGCCGAGCTGGAGAAGCTGCTGCTCGGCGCCCACCCCCGCACGGGCCTGACGCTCCTGGTCGAGACCGGCCTGGCCGCGTACGTCCTGCCGGAGCTCCCGGCGCTGCAGCTCGAGATCGACGAGCACCACCAGCACAAGGACGTCTACGAGCACACCCTGCAGGTGCTGGAGCGGGCCATCGCGCTCGAGGACGGCGAGCCGGACCTGGTGCTGCGGCTGGCCGCCCTGCTCCACGACATCGGCAAGCCCGCGACCCGCCGGCACGAGCCGGGCGGCGGGGTGTCGTTTCACCACCACGAGGTCAAGGGCGCGCACCTGGCGCGCAAGCGACTCAAGGCGCTCACCTTCGGCAAGGACGTGGTCGAGGCGGTCTTCCTGCTCACCGAGATGCACCTGCGCTTCCACGGCTACGGCCAGCCCGGCACCTCCCCGTGGACCGACGCCGCGGTCCGGCGGTACGTGCACGACGCGGGGGACCAGCTCGAGCGCCTCCACAAGCTCACCCGCTCCGACTGCACCACCCGCAACCGGCGCCGAGCCGAGCGGCTCTCGGCGGCCTACGACGACCTCGAGGAGCGGATCGCGGCGCTCGCCGAGCAGGAGGAGCTGCGGGCGATCCGGCCGGACCTGGACGGCGGCGAGATCATGGAGCTGCTCGGGCTGGAACCGGGCCCGCTGGTGGGCCAGGCCTACCGGCACCTGCTCGCGGTGCGGATGGAGCGCGGGCCGCTGCCCCACGACGAGGCCGTCGCCGAACTCCGCGCGTGGCACCGCACGCAGTTGGCCTAGTCCTTTTTGGCCATGGCGACCGGGATGGGTGGCCATGATGATGTAGGACGTGACGGACAAGGCGGACCTTCTCCAGGGTCCACACGGCTGGAAGGTCGTCCTGGCGGGCGGCCTCGCCGTGCTGTCCGCGGCCGCCGCCACGCTGGCCATCCGCGCCACCGACCCGGCCTCGGCCGACACCTACCTCACCGGCGCCCACAACGCGGCCGTGCGCACCGTCGACGGCGATCTGCACACCGCGGCCGCCGGCGAGCGGCTGGCGCGGGGCGCGACCGTCCTGACCGGCGTCGGCGGCAGCGCGCAGCTGGCCACGGGAGGGCGCACCGTCTACCTGGGCGCCGGGTCGACCGTCCGGGTCCTGGACGGCGTCCACCAGCAGCTCCAGCGCGGCCTGATCATGGTGGACAGCCGCGAGGGCGCCCGGCTCGACCTCGACACCTTGGCGGGCAAGGTCGCGACCGCCGCCGGGGCGCTCGCCCGCGTGGAGACCGCCGCCCAGCTCCGCCTGGCGGTCTACGACGGCAGCGCGGCCCTCACGGCCGCCGGCCGCAGCGCCACCGCCACCGTGGACCGCCTGCACCAGGTGCTGACCCCCTACGGCCAGGTCGCCGGCCGCACCACCGTGCTGGCGCTCACGCCCGACGACCCGTGGGAGGCGCGCCTGGTGGCCGACCTCGTGGCCGCCGACCAGGACCTCACGCACCTCGCCGACAGCCTCGGCGGCAGCGACGGTGCGGCGCTGCTGACCGCCGCACCGGCGGCGCTGCGCACCCTCCCGACCCCGCCGGTCGGGCCGGCTCGCGGTGAGAC